>CAYOZB010000007.1:0-43631 GCA_964408365.1 uncultured Halobacteriales archaeon
GAGGCGAGAACGCACGAGCCCACTTGAGTGGCGTGTCTTAGCACCGGCAGGTTCCCCATAGCGATACTGCTTCCTCCGCATCGCCGTGATCGCGCGCGGAGTCCGTGCCTCGGGTCGCGTGGTAGCGCATTGGCCAAACAGAATGACCCGAGTGGTCCGTTCCACTTTTGCGCGGCAACGACGAATCGCAATCGCTAAGTTTCTTGGACGAAACCGTCACCGCTTATGTCGAACCTAAGGCGGACGCGAGATCGCCGAGCAAAAGGAGCTCAAGACGAACCGCGTGAATCGCCGGCCGAACGGGCCGTCGACCTTTCTAGGCTTTAGCGACTTCTTCGGGGCGCGACCGTCGGGGCTCCCAAGCTGTTTTGAATCTCGTTTCGAATCTTCTTGGAGGCGTACACCAGAACCGCCATCGGCAGGGCGAGCGTGAAAGCGAGTAAGCCAGGCAGGGCGTCAGGGGGGAAACTCATGCGTGCTGCCTCCGGTCGCGCCGGTTCGTGCCTCGATTGCGTTCGGCATCTACGATGATGGCGTGGGCGCGGGCTCCATCGATCCCTAGGTCGCGCGCAAGTTCATGCAAGTGGCCCTCCTCCTCCCGGGTCACCGAACGGTCCCGAAGCGCCAAGTTCACGGCCTTTCGATACGAAGACTCCGCCTCTGCGCGTGACAAGCGGTTCGCCGGCTGCGAACGTCGTTCGATCGCCTTCTGGAGCGGGTTCACGGCAAATAGGACGATACCCGCGATCAGACCCCCAAGAAGCAGTCCGTACTCCGCTTGTAAGAAATTCTGCGCGACTTGCGCTACCACGAACAGGGCGGCTAGCGCTACCGCGGTAAGCGTCCCGCGCCGTTGGGCGAACGCGGGCGGATCAATCCCAAACACGCGTGCTTGGAGCAGGCTGCGCGCCATCGCCAGCGCCGCCACCACCTGAATCACGCCCAGGGCCCCTTGCAAACTCAGCAAGGGGCGCCAAAATGGCACGTACGTTTCCCACAACACGGCCCAAAACAAGAGACCCAAGGCGACGTTCCGCCCAATGCTCCCGACTCCCGAACGGGCCAACGGAAGCCAAGGAAGGATGCATGCGACTGCGAACGCGGCCAAGAGCCCTTCGCCGGGGGAGTATACCGCCGCCGACGAAAGGGTCGCCAGCGGCACCAAGGCCAGACCTGCCGCCAGCAGGGGAAGCCCGTTTGATTTTTCGGGAGCGTGCTTCCAGTGCAGGGCGAGTGACGCGACTGCAACCATGGTCGCTGCATAACCCAGAAGGACGAACATGAACACGTAATGGGTCCCCTCGGTCCGTGCAGTGCCCTTGTGCGGGGCGATGCCTCCTTGCGACGTGAACCAGGCTCCCATCGCAAGCAAGACTGCCAGGCCAAGGACCACGAGTATTGTCTTTCGGCGAGAAATGGGCCAAAGGTTCTGGATTGCGAACGCAGCCGAGAAGACGATGACGAGGATCGAGCTGAGGCGCAGCGAACCGCCCGGGAATGCGAATCCGGGTGTGCCTGAACCGTCGGGCGTCGTCAACGAGAGGAACGCGAGGACGATGCCTTGGAAAATCAGCATCCCCGAAAACAGCAAACGTCTAGCCAGATTCCCCGCTGATGTCAGCCAAAGGACCGCCACGAGGACGTACGCGAATCCTCCCCCGGCTCCGATGAAAGCAGAGGTCGAAAAATCCCAGCCCACTCAACCGACCTCTTCGTCGCGTTGGACACCGTGACTTGCTGATGGTTCAACCTCGCCCAACCTTCGCCACATCTCTCCAACCGCTTCGTAAGAGTGCCGGCGGGTCATTGATAAAGATTTTGAGAATCCCGAGCCTTTTGCTTGGAGCCGCTACGGTTAAGCCCGGTTTGGGCGGCTCATAACGATCCTTCGCGGCTCTTTCCGAACCATCACCTGCGCGCCGGAAGCTTCAACGGACCCGCGCCTCGCAGTTGAAACGAGGCAACCCAACCCCGCAGGCCACCCTTTTTCTCGTGCGCAACCCACCCACACGCATGAGTCAATTTCTATCTCCACGTCCGCACGGACTGAGATCGTGACAAGGACCCTGTCTGCGAAAATGCGACGAGATTGCAGCCCTGATTACAGCCTTTACTTATAGGAGGAATTTGTCCACTCGATTCGTGGGTTGGGCCTTGGGAGAGGTAGAGTTTCTCGGAGTTCGCCTTCCGTGAGTAAGGCCCAAAGCGTCAGGAAGCGAAGCATGTTGCCCCAAAACGAAGTCGAAATGAGCAGTTCTACGGGTCGCTCACCATTCCCCAAGCGTCCCCCTTCATTATTCGGGGTTGCGAACGCGCAATGGGTGGTCGCATTTTGCTTATTGTCGCCCGCGTCTCTGTCCGGTTGTCTCAGTTTCACCGACCAGAGCCGGGAGAACGCCCCGCATGCGGACGCGTCATACACGTGGTTCGTGTGCCCCAACGACGTTTACGTGCCGACATCAAACGAAACAGCTGGACGCTGCAACGTCCGCGTGACGGGCGAAGGTCACGGGCCGGCGAACGGGATGACGATCACCGTCGACCCCACGGACCCTGACAATATTCTCATCGGCGGCGATGACTATTCGCGTGACCCCGACCCTCCTTGCGATGGGGTAGGCTGGCTTGGCTCTTTCTGGAGCCGCGACGGCGGATTCACGTGGCAAAACAAGTTGCTGCCCGGCTACGACCAGCCCTTTTCGACCGACCCCGGCCAGCCGCTTGCAGGTCGCCTGTGCGCCAGACATCCCGTCGCGTTTTGGGGCACCGATGGCACGGCCTACTACGCCGGAAAAAGCTTCGGCGTGGCGTCCACCACAACCATCAGCACGCAAACCCATCCGGTGGACCTTTGGGTCGCTCGTTCATCCGACGGGGGCGCGACATACTCATCCTTCGGGACCATCGAAAGCATAGCGAATGGCGATCAGTCGAGTAGCCTCTTCGGCGTAACGGCCGATTCCACGAGCGGAAACCTGTACTCCGTGTGGACGCCTTCACGAGGGACCGGATACGCTTTCATGCAAGTGAACTTCGCCCGATCATCAGATGGCGGCGCGACTTGGTCCGAGCCGCAAGTGCTGGTTGAACGGCCGAAGGTCGGCAACCCGTACCGTTACCCTATGGTGGATGTTGGCCCCGAGGGCACCGTGTACGTAACTTGGCGCGATGGACACGGGAGCTTCCCGGCCGAAGACCCGGCGAGCCGCCCCAACGGCTTTTGGCTAACGACTTCCAACGACGGCGGCAAGTCCTGGAGCACGCCGCACGAGATCATTCAGGGGCAGGGAAGGATTGAGGATGGCTGCGTCGGCATCCACTGCGGCGTAGAAACGCGCGCGGTCCTGTCCATTGACCACTCCAATGGGGCGACGGCCGGGCGCCTTTACCTCGCGTGGAAGGCCTTCGCCGACATCGGCGATCCAGCAGACTACGGAGACAACACCGACGCGGACGTAATGCTTTCCTGGAGCGACGACGACGGCGCGTCTTGGTCTAGTCCCTTACGTGTCAACGACGACGTGGGCACGAGTGACCAGAGCCCGCCCTGGATGGACGTCGGGCCGGACGGCGACGTACACGTCGTGTGGTACGATCTCCGCGACGATCCGAAACAAGAGAGCTTGTTCCACGTTTACTATGCCCATGTCAAGAGTGGCGACGTCGGCCGGAACATCCGCGTCACCGAGGGCCCGATCGAGTTCGACTCGACAGGAACGTTGGCGGAGCGGTGGATTGGCGTGGATGAAGGTTCTGACGGCCGCGTTCACATCGTGTGGACCGATTCTCGTTTCGGCCGCGCCGACGCGTTCACGGCAACCATCGGGCGCGAACCCGCCGGCGGGACGATAGGAATCGATGAACCACTAATCGGACCTTGGAGCCTTCAATCAACGCAACCGCCGAGTGGCCTTGCCGCACCAGTCAAGTTCCGGTTCGCAGGCCACGTCGACGTGCCGTATTATTGCCAGGACCCGGACCCTAGGCTGGAAGCGATGGTCCGCGACTCCGCATCCGAGACCTTTACGTTCGAGGTCCCGAATGGCACGCGCTACCTCAACGGCAGCCTCGACTGGGACACCACCCTCCTCGATGCGGATGACCTTGACGTCGCGTTTTACGATTCCCAAGGGCGGCTCTTCGACCGCATGGGCCCCAATCATCCAGAGACCTTCAAATTCGAGCTTCCGCGAAACATGTCTGGGACCTGGACGGCGTGGGTCACAAACTGCGAAAACCCACCAACGGATTTCACGCTAACCTTCGAGCTCGCGTGATTTGGCGTGCGCGGCGGCGGGCCAATCCATAACAACGTCTGTCCGTTCGTGCCTTGAACCCCCCTAGTACCACGGAAAGTTCTCCCTCGGGTCCCATGGTTCCACCTTTGCGCGTCGCGGCAGGGGCGAACCGCGTTCGTCTTCCCCACGACGAAGTGGTAGGGGTACCCGCAATGCAGGCCGCACCCTGAGACCTTGACTTTTTCCGCTCGACCTTGGCGACGGAACCACAGAGATATCGGCGCGGCGCCGGCCACGCTACCTCAGCCAGAACATGCCTTCGAAGACGTACGTGTCCGCCACCACGATCCGGGCAATCAGATGGCAAAGCCGAGTGGTCAGCCAGTACCGACCCCGCGACAGTATCAAATACTTGCACGTGCAATGTAAATCTTACAGGTGAGGCGCTTGGCGCGTCAATATGCCGTCCGAAGATCCGCCGCTCGAAGCGGTTCTCGCTGCGCTGGACAATCCGCACCGGTTGCGCATCATCGCCGAACTGCACCAGGGCAGACAATACGTGAGCGAGCTCGCCCGCAGGATGGGCATGAGCCGCGCCTTGCTGTATCTGCACCTCGACAAGCTGGAAGCGGGCGGACTCGTCACGTCGGCCATGGAAATCGCCGACGACGGGAAATCCAACAAATTCTACGAACTGAAACCCTTCCAATTGCGCCTGGACGCCTCAACCATCGCCAAAATCGTCGCTAAGGAGAAACCACAATGACGGAACACACCCTCGACCTCGCCGCCGTATTCGCCCCCATCTTCGGAATGCTGCTCGTCGCCTTCATCATCGGCGTCATCGCCTGGCTGTATGCAAAACGAATGCAGTACATCGGTCGACCGGACCGTGACTACCAGCAATTGGCCAAGGAGGCGATCGCGCAGCAGGAAACGCTCCTGCGGGAAACGCAGAAGCTTCACGAGGCCGTGGCGGACATCAAGCGCTTGCTCGACCGGGTCTGAGAACATGCTCGTCGAAGCCCTCAACGTGTTGGGGTTCACGCTGATCTTGGCCGCCGGGATCATGTGGATCGGCCACGCCCGCTACCGCCTGCGGCGCGCGAAGGAGGAGTGGGCTCGCAGCCCCGCGCCCCAAGCCCAAGACCTGCAAGAGAAGTTCCGCCAGAACCGGCAGCGCCTGGAAGAACTCACCAAAGGCACAACGAAGCTCCTGCAGGATTGCGCGAACGAAATCCGCGGGAGCGTGCGGTGATGGCCGGCTTCATCGGCAGCCGCGAGTTCATCGTGCACGCCGCCCTCGCCGCCGCCATCCTGGTCATCGGGACCTTCGTCGCCGTCGTCGCCTACAATACGGGCTAGCCGGGACGGGCAATTGTGCAACGAACCGCCGCGCATGCGTTAATCGTCATCGCCCTATTCGCATCGGGATGCGTCACGAACCCAGCCGCGCCACCACCCCAAGAGGATCCCGCTGGGCCTACTGCCTGGCGGTACGCGTGCCCCGGCCAGCCAACGGTCGCCAATTGCACGTCCTCTCTTCGTGAGCAGGGGACGCGGTTTGCTGAGCCGTTTCTCGCCATGCACCCAGTCGACCCGGCCACGTTTGCGGTGGCCGTTAACGAGAGGCCGACGACGCCGATCGTCGCCGGCGCCGAACCGATCCAGCTCGGGATGCGCGTGTTCGTTTCCCGGGACGAGGGCAAGTCCTGGGCCTCGTATCCGGTCCCATTCCCGCCGGCCTCGTCGGCCGCGCCCGTCGTGCGGATCCTCAGCGATCCCACCATGGCCTTCGACGACAATGGCGCTGTTCACTTCGTTGGCCTCTCCGTCGACCGGCGTGCCGACATCCTTCCGCCGGGGCGCGACGCGCCACCAGCCCTGCAAGGGACGCCGGGCCAGATCTTCTACGCGCGCTTGACGAACGGCGCTTGGTCGTCGCCAGTGTTGGTGGCGCCAGGCGATGGCGACCAAGACCGCCCGTGGCTTATGCGCGCCATCGACGGTCGACTGGTGTTGACCTGGCAGGCCGTCAAGGGCGAGGGCACCATTACGGACGTAGCCCAGAGCACCGACGAGGGCGTCACGTGGGTGAACTTGCCGCCGGAAGAGGAGTTGCCGTGCCAGTCGACGGGGCCGCTCGCGACCTCGGGACCAGACCTGATCCTGACGTGCACGCGGTATTCGGACACGCCCCAGGTGCAACTGTGGTCCGTGGGCCGCGGCGAGCCATCCCTGCTTTCGGCAGTAGCGGCGCCCGCGGGCAACGTTCGGCACTTCGCGCTTATTGCTTCGAACGGCACGGCGTTCCTAATCGTCGAGCAGTTCTCGGGGGGAACGGACCGTGGTCAAACGCAAGCCGAAATCCTGACCTCGTCCGACCTATCCCATTGGCAGCCGGGACAGAATCTTGCCGACATCGCCGCCATTGCACCCTTCGCTTTTGTGACCTGGGCAACATTGGATCCGAAAGATCGGCTACACCTGTTGGTCCGGGCGACACAGCCCAATCCGGCCGGCACCTACGCGTACACCCTGCACCACCTGGTCCTAGACAATCGGCTTGACGTGCTCGAAGATCACGTCTTGGACACATGGATGGACGAAGCGGCCGCCAACGATTTCACCGTGGTCCCAGACCACGACTTCGAGGCCATCGCAGCCGGCCCCGACGGATCGCTCCACATGGCCTGGTCGCACGCGACCCTGGGGCGCGCCAACACGGACGGCGTCATCCGCATGGCAACCGCCGACCCGCCCAAGGGACCGGGGCCTGTTTTGTCGAAATAGGGCTGCGCGCGAGCTCCCTCCCCCGGTTCCGCCCTTGCGCGGCAAGGATGAACCCGAGGCACGCCATATACGGGTTGCAACTGCGAAAGGAGCGTTACCGTCGTGGCGAGAATCTTTTTCGCCGACCGGCGATTACCCGGGCGGCCCTACCACCGGACATGGAAGGTCTCACCCATGTGCGACGTCGCCTGTACTGCACGCCCGGTTCGGCCTGCCGTTTCTCGGGGGGCAAACGTCCTAATTGTAGTTCCCCGGATACAATTGGTAGTCTGTGATTGCTTCAATGGCTGGCCGGAATTTGTCCTGGTACGCGTCCGTCGTGTAACGTTCCACGTGTCAAGCCGTGTCGGGGGGACTCGTACGGGGGGGCATCCGGGTAGAAAAATCGGCTAGCGGAATCGACCTCGCCAACTAAGGGAAACTCAGTCCGCACTCGGATTGAAGGCAATCGCTGCGAACTCGACCCGGCATGTGCACTCTTCGACCGTCCGTAGCGTCCATTTTCCGGCGAGGCCGTCGGTGGTCTGGTTGGTCCATGCGCCGACCAGGGTCGGGTTCGTGGGGGAGCAGTTGTAGAGGCTGGTTTCGCCTGTCGCGCCGTTCGCGAACATCTGGATTTCGATTGTGGTTCCGTTGGGTGGCTCCAAAAGGAGGCGCGGGTTTCCGTAGTAGCCCGCGGGGCAATCCCGGACGGTTCGATACCGGAGTTCTACGCTGGCGTAATTCTCGGGCACGTCGAAGGCGTCCTCGGCGTTGGATCCGGATCCGTTGCGGGGGAACGTGTAGGTGCTGTTCTTCACTTCGCGCGGCGGGTCGCTGGCGGGCGCCAACGTCTGAGTCGAAGATTCGGCAGTACCATCGGGCGAAGTTGGCGCCGGACTCGACTCCTCCGGTGGCCGGTCGCCCAAACAACCAGCGACGGCGACGACCAGGAACACGAAGCCTGTCGATGCTCGGAGTCGCATGCGGGTTCGTAAGGCGTGGTCGAGGGTTGAAGGTTTTCGGCGGAAAGGTTGGAACCGCGAGTCGTGATTCAGCACAAGCCACGCCAGCGTTACCATCCGGAAGAGAATCCGCTTAACGAAGCGCTGGCCGCTATGCAAGTCGTTCCTGGTTCTGGCGACGTTCGCAAGACAACGCGTATGACCAGGGCACAGCTGCGCGCCACGTTCTCCCTGATCCAAGCGGAGAAAAGGAGGTGACAACGAATGAGGAACGCGTTTCGAATCGTGACCCTAGGAGCCATCGTGATGTTCGCCGCCTCCGCGGCAGCGCCGCCGGCGGCCGCGCACACGACGGTCGGCGTCGACGGAAACGATGATGGGGACTGTGACGACAAGCTGGAAGCCGCGGAGGCTCCGGCCGGCGGAGTGCACGTCTGCGTGATCTTCCCGCCCGCCCCGCTACCGTAAGCAGGACCCGCCCCCGACGAACCGGGCGTGAGAACGTCCGGCCTCTCCTTCCCCTTCCGGGTCGTTGGGATGCCCTTCTACAGTCATATCGAAAATCCGACTTCCAAACGGCGTTGGAAGAGTTTTTTCCCCGGGCCATGCGGCGAGCCCGAGGTTGACCGGCTCCTGGGGACCGCCTATTGCCCCGCCTTTTCCGCGTGCCAATAATTAGGCTTCTCTCCCGGACAGTAACGTTGGCAAAGTCGTATTCTTTACTCCGTCCATGGAATACGGTGCCCGGACCATGTTCGGGCTCGGGGCTCTAGCTGGACTGCTTCTTGCCCACCGCTTCTACGATTCTCGCCGCCCGTCATTCCTGGATCGATTGCTCCGGTTCATCCAGGCCTCGCCGGGACGCCGGCTTCACGCGATTTCGAAGGGCATGGGCGCCAACCGTGGCACCACAAAATACTACCTTCGGATTCTGGAAAAGGAGAAGGGCGTCGTCGTGCTTCGACGAAAATCCGCGCCCGCTCAATACTTCCCCGCCTCGACCAAGCCCGCAGACCTGCCGCTGCTTTCAGTTCTGGCGCGTGGTCGAGTCCTCGACGTCGCGCGAAGCATCGTCGACGCGCCCGGAAAGCCGCAAGTCGAAATCATCGAGACGATCCACATGAGTCGTCGCGTGTTCCGGATGTACGCCAACCTCTTGATGGGTACCCAGTTGGTGCAGGAGGTCCGAGCCCCTCACTCTTGTCGATATTATCCCAGTCCGCGCTTGGCTGAGCTGGTGGCGCAGTTCGGTGACGATGCGCGGCCCCAACGGGGGTCAAGACCATGATCACTCTTGACCAACGTTACCGAGCGGAAGAGAACCCTAACCCCCTCCAAGAACCCGTCCCTGCCTGGGTGAACCCCAGTTGCAGCACAAACTGCGAACCCTACGAAAAGCATGCATCGCGACCGCACTCGTCCTCGTCGCCCTCGGCGCGACAGCGCCAACAACCACCGCACTATGCGTTGGGGAGGAGCCAATTTGGTGGCCAAACGGAAGCTGCGCGGCCACGGGAACGCCAATTGACGGACCGGACTTGTACGTCTGCGTTTCGCCCATTGATTGCGTCCCGTAAGCCGAACTGGGGGCCGCTGATCGCTGCCGCGATAGCGGCCCTCTCTCTCCTCCCTTCCACCATGGCGGCCCCAAACCAATCAACAATCGAGGTAGACTTCGCGAGCGCCTTTCTGAAAGGACCTGCAAACGCAACATCGTTCGATTTTGTTGGCTTAAAGCTGGATTCCGGGGTCGGCGAATTCTCCTGGACCCTGCAAGCCGATGCGGTTACAGCCAACTGGACTCGGCAGACCCAACTTGAGCTTGGTCGCCCGCCAACGTTTCAAGATCCCTACTATCAGCACCGCGTCGGCACAGCGAGCGGCGCGGCGAATCATTCGTTCGCTTTCGCCTCGGGCATGGGATCTTCAAGCGTGGCCGAGCTTGTCATTGTTGACCGGGCGGGAACAGAAATCAGAGGACCGGGGCACGAAGGGCGTCTCATGCCTGCGAATTCCACGAAGTGGGCCATTGCGCCTGACGTGCCCTCCCTGGGACAGATTCCCTATCTCCCCAACGGCACGATTGAACTTTCTTCCAAGAATGGCCCAATTGTATTGGTCGGCGACTTCTCCGTTTACCTTTGGGATTCTTCGATCAACGTTACCGATCAAGCCGGCACGACATCGTACCGCAGCGGTAACTGGACGGAGCCGATCGGCCCCTCGTCGTCGCCACCGGCGGTGCGCCATCGCCACGACCAAGTCGTGCGACTCGATGTCCACCGTGGCCAATTCCATCTACAGACTGGCCAACACGCGACGCATTGGCGCGCGAACGAAATCGTCATCAACGGGTTCTTCGAAGCGCAAATAGACAAAGCGACGGGAAAGGTCGCAATCGATGGCACGGAGACCATGCTCGACTCCGACAGCATCACAATTGCAGGCGACGGGACGATGCGCGCCCACAACGCCAGCGGATCCCCACCTCGCCTCCGGGCCACAGTCGCCATGTCCGACGCAACTCTTACAGCACCCGTCAGTGCGCCCGTGTCGACGGAGGCGCAAATCCCCACACAGGCCGCCGCAGCCGCACCGCAAGCGTCCCCCCAAAAACCCTGGCTTTGGCTATGGAGCTTCCTGCTCCTGATTCCGATTCTGGGAATCGTCGCCTTGCGCGTCGAACCATGGCGACCTGATCTCACGGACGTGGAATGGGCAATCCTTACCAACCGTCCGCGACGCGCGCGACGCTGGGCCGGCCGCGTCGTGCGACGTGAACCCGAGAACCCGGATGCGCTGTTCCTGTATGCCAGCACTCTGCTCGAGGCCCGGCGCTTCGAACAGGTCCTCGATGCGGTGGAACCGCTCGCGAAGAAGATTCCGATGCCCCAACGGCGCGGGATCGCCTACACGCTGGCGGTGGCCGCGCTCCGGCTGAAGGATAAGAAGCGCGTCCAATTGTGGGCTCGGGAGGCCGCGCGGGACCCCGAACTTCGGCAACGAATGATCGATGACCATGCTTGGCGCGAGACGGGGCTTTGCAGAATAGAGGACACGACCACCTACGCGTACGCCTAACGGCCCCGCGCCGCAAAACATTGCGTCAACGGCAGTATTGCCGAAACCAAACGACGCCCCGGCCGCGCACTCGACGCGGCCTGAAACTTACGTTGCGACGGGGGTATCCTAGTAGTCGTTCGGATGCGCCTTCGTCGACAACAGCCTCGGCGGGTCGGACGGGTCCAATGTCATGGTGTAGTATTCGTAAAGACCAAAATATCCATCGTCGACCCACGTAGGCATGAACTCCATCCGCCATTCGTACCATGGCTGACTGCCATCGACTAGTCGTTCGTCGGGGACCCGTTGTTGGAATCGGTTGAGTCTGCCTGCTTGGCTGAGTCTGGATTTCGCGAACTCAACGGCTTCGTCGGGGGTTGATTGGGCGAATGGGGAATCCTTGATGTCCTGGCAGGAGAAGTGAGGCGGCTCTACGGTATCCGAATCAACGTTCTCCATCGTCGCCTCGTTCCGAACCGGGTCCCACATGATCTTTACCTGTACCCACCGAAACTCGTCCGGCAGGAGTGCAAATACTGTTGCCAGTCCCGTTTCACGCGGAGCGACATCCGGAACCGACGTCGCGGGCCACGGGCTTGGATTGGTACTGTTGCGATAGACCGCTAGGTCGTAGTCCGTCACGCACGAGGTCGCTGCATCAAATCCGGGGAACGCGAAATCGAGAATCTGTTTGTGCGAGACGCCAACCGTGAAGGCTGAGTCGTTTTCGCCCGAGAACATCGCCCCGGTCCAGGGAGCGTCGGTTTCGCCCTTTGGGAAGCTCAGTCTCTGCGCTCCCGTCAATGCGGGCCCGGCCGTGTATTCGATTACTCGGTATTCGGGGCCGTCGGGTAGCATTCGGTTCGGGGGGTAGAAGTAAACAGCGTGCGAATTTGGGCCCAAGGGGTGTCCTCCTTTGACGATGAGTTGAAGGGTTCCGTTCGGGAGCGAACTGGCTTCCCACGGATGAGGGATGAAGTAATGGTTTCCGAACGATGTGAGCTCGTTGCGTGCGGCCAGGCCGGGGTATCCGAGGCCGGCGGGCCCGATGTGGCCGGTTTGTCTCCAGTCCCATTCGATGTACTGCTCGCACCCTCCGATGACGACCTCGCATCCGCGTTCGATCGCCACGATGCGCATGTCGGCGTCCAAGTACCAGACAAACCATCCGGTGGAGCCGGGATGGTTGCGTGAAATGAACGTTACATTGAGGGCGTAGGCAGGGAAGGTCGTTTCGTCCGGTAGCAGGACGTCGTGCGGTCCTGAAAGGGTCATGTTGGCCTTGCCGGTCTGCGAGAATTGTACGCTCGCGGAGAAAGAGTGAGGGGTCTGAAGCGGGAAGGACTGCAGTGGATCGTCGGCTGCGGTTTGGCAGCCTGCCATTAAGGCAGCGATGCCGACTAGCCAGACTGCGTTCTTACCGTTCATCATTCCCCAACTTCTTGGCCGCTCAGCAGGTCGGAGCACCGGGGAGCGGGGTCACCGTCGTGGCGTACTTGTACGATGTCATAAAGGGTGCGCAGACGGTCGGCCCTCCGAGAAGGGTGGACGACGTGGTGGCCGAGCCTCCGTGGCTTTGCCAACTGGACGTTTTTTCGTGCCAGTGGTAGTGTGCGCCGCTGCCCGGGGTTGGCCACACGACGGCGCAGGTGCCCCCGAGAGAGTTTGTCCAGTTGCACGATTTGTCGGCGAAGTGGTCAAGGCCGGCGTCCAGTTCCCCTGGCGTGTTGACTCCGCTTCCCTCCGCGTCCCCCGTCAGTTGGAGACAGATGCGGTGTTCTGCCGGGATGTCCGTCGGGTCACCATCGCAGGCCGTGGTAGGAACCGAGAAGGCAAGGCGGCCGGCGCCGTCTGCACAGACGGACACGCCGATCCCATTGCATTCGTGTCCGTCTTGGTGGACGAACCAGTGGGAGCCAGCGTGATTGAAGGGCACCGATTGAGGGACGCATTTCTCCGGAGTGAGCGACTCCACCATGGCAACGCAATCGTAAACCGGACCCGGCACTTGCGCCGAAGCCATCGGAGCAACGGTTACCAGCACGGCAAGCGATGCCAACACGACCTTCCTCAGTATGTTTCTGCGCGTTTCCATGTTTATTTCCACCTCACGAAGGGAAACACCTCGGATTCCCTCCCTGGACCTACCCCCAGTACGGCTCAGAACAAGTCCGTTCTCTCCTGCACGGTAACGTTCGGCGTGCCCGCCCACTTCGCGTGCCGCGAACTCCCCGGCGACTTGAGCCTGGACGAATCGCAAGCCGCACTTCACGAGAATCCACGCGAGCGTTACCGAGCGGGACAGAAACTTGATGAGCCGTGCTAGTGTGAACAAAAACCCACGGCCTGAAACCCGGCGTCGCAAGCGAATCCAGGCCGGAGAAGCTCATGCGACTGACATCCTTCCGCATCCAGAACTACAAGAAAGTTCGAGACACCGACTGGGTCAACCTCGAAGACGTCACGGTGTTCGTCGGCAAAAACGAGGCCGGCAAATCCGCCATTTTCCGCGCCCTATCGAAGCTGAACCCAAGCGACGACGAGAAATACGATGGCCTCAAGGAGTTCCCCCGCAGCCGATATACGAACGAGTTCAGCCGAAAGGACTGGCCTGTCGCATCCGGCAACTTCGGACTGTCGCCAGAGGACATCGAGGAGATCGCCAAGATCGCGCCCGAACTAGCAACGGTCGAATCGGTGATCCTGACCAAGAATTACGCCAATCGGTGGGACGAGATCCGTTTTCAGCCCGACCCAAAAATCCCAGCCGTTCCCCTCAAAACTCTCACGGAAACGGCAAAGCGCCTCATGCAGAAAGCATCCGAACTAGCAGGACCCGAGGGAAAAGCCGACCTCACCAAGGCTCTAAAGGCGAACCTGCAGAACGCGATAAAGGCCGCCCTTCCCGCCGGCAAGGAGAACGACACCGCGAAGTCCGAACAAGTTCAGAAACTGCGGACGGCAGTGTCGAGCCATGCCAACGAAGAGTGGCAACAAAAACTCGTCCAGCCGCTTCTGGACGAAGTTCGCCCTTTGCAAGACCAGGTTGCAAAGTGGGAACGCTTGGACAAGGCCGAGGACTGGGCGATCGAGAACGTGCCCCTCTTCGTTTACTTCGACAAGTACGACGTCCTCGAGGCGGCCATCCACATCCCGACGTTCCTGACGCTACTCCAGCAAAACGCCAAGGCACCGCGTCAACGCGTCACGTCCTGTCTCTTTCGCCAAGTAGGGCTCGAGTTGCAAGAAATGTTGAAGCTAGGCAACTACGCCCCAGGCCAAGGCTTCCAGCAAGACGTCCGACGACGCCTCGATGAGGCTTCCATCAAAGCCAACTCAGCATCCATCGCTATGACCAAGAGCTTTGGAGACTGGTGGGAGCAACGCCGCCACCGCTTCCGGTACGACTTCCAAGGCGAATACTTCCGGATCTGGGTGAGCGATGACTTGGACGCGAGCGAAATCGAACTCGATCAGCGAAGCCAAGGACTTCAATACTTTTTCTCCTTCTACCTCGTCTTCCTAGTCGAAGCCGCCGGCGCCCACCAGGACGCAATCCTCGTACTCGACGAACCCGGCACACACCTTCACGGAACGGCACAAGCGGCCATCGTCCGCTTCTTGGACAAGCTCAGCACCTCCAACCAGATCCTGTACTCGACGCACTCCCCCTTCATGGTCGACGCCGAACGACTCGAACGTGCCCGCGCAGTGTTCGAATCGGACGACGGCACAACGAAGGTCTCCGAGGATGTGTGGCCAAAAGACAAGGATTCGCTGTTCCCCTTGCAGGCAGCACTCGGCTACCAGCTGGCCCAATCCCTGTTCATCTCACGGCGCCAGCTGGTCGTGGAGGGAGCCACCGACTACTATCTTCTCAAGGCCGTCGACGAGGCGCTCGCCGTGCAGAACAAGACGCGCCTTCGCCCCGACATCACGCTCATTCCTTCCGCGGGATTATCCAAGCTGCTTCCGCTGGCCAGTATGCTGATGGGTCACAACGTCGAGGTTGGCGCCCTCCTGGACGGGGACGAACCCGCGCGCAAAGAAGGGAAAAAGTTGGAGGACAAGCTGCTTGCCGGCACCGACCGCCGCTGCCTATTCGTAGGGGATTTCGTGAAGCACCCCGCGGCGGAACTCGAGGACCTCTTCCCACCTGACGTGTACCTCGCCGCCGTCGCGGAAGCCTATCCCGGGTTCAAAGTCGAGTTCACGGCCGACGAGAAAAAGATCCAAAGCATCGTTGATCGCGTCACGACCCGTCCGCTCTCTGGAAGGTGCGCGACCTTTTCCTCGGTCGTGCGCTCCTCCCGAATCGGCCGGTCGAAAATCCGGCTCGGGTCATAATCATCGCGGAAGAACCCGCATCCCATGACGTCGCGACGACGAAAAGACGTGACGATGAGGCCGGACACGTTGCCAACGTGGCCTACGATCTTCCAACGACCTTGGAGGAAACCGAGGTCGCCAACGCGCCCGGCCCAAACGGGCTTCGATCCAATCCGTATTGATTCGGGCGATGGCGGCGCGGGGTGCCGCGGACCAAAAAAATATGCTACCAGCTGCCCACGCCCATCCGCGGCAGCGATGATTCCTGCGGCGAATCCGCCTTTGGGCAAGGGAACCGCAAAGGCATCGCCGATCGCATACGTCGCTTTTCCTCGAACCAAGTTTATCCCCTCAAGAACTTAATCGTGGCGTCCAAGTAATGGTCAAGTTTTGGACTTGTTAGGCCGTGCAATGGCGCCCAAAGCATACCCACCATCCGGAAGCGGGACCGCGATAGCATCCCCGATGTCTTCTTTGACATTCCCGTTAACCTCGGAGGGAGCGGGCCGTCGCGTCCAACTAGCTATCCAACTTTGGATTCGAGACATGACGGCCGGGGCCGACGTTCTGTGACCGTACTTTTTCCCTCACGGGCGGCCCCCGCTGTGGTTCGGAAGATCGCCGAAGATCCGCGTGGAATCGGCAAGAATGTCGCCGCCAAACTCCTGCAAAAATTTTGCGTCCTCTTCAATGCGCGCTTTGAAATATTCAACGAATGGCAACTTGCCGACCTTCTGAAGCATGTCGTCCGAAAGACCACGACTACGCAAGAATTCTCGGAGGTGACCTCGCACCACGGAACCTCCTGCATCGACGGCGAATTCATTGGTCAGGGCACCGTTCTTGACTTGCGAGACTTTCGACTCGTACACTTGCTCCCGCAAGTCCAAGATGAACTCGAACGCGACATGTCTGCCAACGTACGATTTCCTGAGCCACGTGCCGACCGGGTCCCGTTCCACGGGTTTCTCGTCAAAACCGTGCGTTTGAAGGAAACCCATCGTTGATCTAACATGCGTGTCAAAGACCCGCTCGACGGGAAGGTTGCCGGGCAATTTCTCAAAAGTCAAGGCCAAAAACCCCTCCTTTTAGCTTCCCGTGACGTTCGAAGACCTTCATGTAACCATCATACCCCACGAGGCTTTTGCGTTCCATGGGATAGAAGGGTCCAAAGGGCACTTTCCCGTCAGCCAAACGTTCGGCTCGCCGGGCAAAGTCCGGACCAATATCGTGGACAAGATAGCCTTGCTTCTTTTTGAGGGCAACCCAGGCCTTGTTTGCGGCCATCCCGGTCCCTTCAAACACCTCGCCCCGAACGGCGTTTGCGTATTTTTTGACGCGTTCCATGTTCTCCCCAATTATAACAATCGGCCGATCCAATTTGGTCGCAACTTTGCCAAGATTCCCAGCCTTTGCCGCGGCCATCCCAAGTTTTCCGCCAGAGAGCCCCCATTTTCCCCCCGGAATCGCCGAAAAGCCAAGCATCAAGGCGGCCTCGGTCTTGCTCTGTGGCGGCGCCAGCACATCCGCTATGACGTGGACGATTTTCGGAATATCCGTTCTGGTCTGGTGGAAGTTCTGGAAGGTCTGCTTGACTTCTTCTCGGGCCCAGTCGGTCTGCTTGATGGGCACGAAGGCGGCGACAGCGGTGCCGAAATCCTTGGCGTATTTTCCGAGCTTTTTGAGGCCCCACATCCCGGTCGGGTCGAGGACGTTGAGCGGATCGTTGCCGGCGTACGCGTAGGCGTTGCCGAGGTTGTGCGGGTCGCCCCAGATTCCGATCGGGTCGCGGCTGATGAACACCCCGTGGACCGGGTCGTAGTACCGTGCTTGGAAGTGGTAAAGACCGGTCTCGTCGTCAAAGCGCTGGCCTGTGAAGCCGTATGCGTTGTCCAACAAGGATTCGTCTTGGGCGACATCGTCAGCGCCCCAGTCCAGGGTCCCGTTCGCTCCAGGCGTGACGACGGCGCGCTGCCCGTAAACGTCGTAGAGATAGCCTTCCAGGACGACGCCCGTGGCGTTCGTCAGCGCGACGACGCTGCCCATCATGTCTTCGTGGTAGTAAAGTCGGTGATCAAGGCTGCCTGTTGCGACGGCATCGCCGTCCAAGTTGCGGTCGAAGAGGACCGGCCCGTCGGCACCGTGAACGTACTGACGCAACAACATGCCCGCCGCGTCGCGTTCCTCGAGAACGACCGTTCCGTCGTAGGTGTACGTGATGGTCTCGGAGTCGGCGACTTTGCTGATGCGGCGGCCCGCGGCGTCGTACGTGTAGGTGGCGACCATGGCGTCCGTCGCCACGTCTCGAACCTCGCGTAGCCGGTTGAAGGCGTCCCACACGTACGTGAATGCGCCGTCGGATTGACGGTTTCCGCTTTCGTCGTAAAGGAACTCGGTCACCGCTGTTCCCTTGGTCACGTTAAGGATCTCGTTGAGCGGCCCGTGGGACCGGGTCTCGGTCGAGGCCACGCCTCCGGTTGTGGACTCAAACTGGTCCCAGTTGTTGGCACCGTCGAGGACCCATTCGGAGGCCGCGCTGAGTTGCGTCGACAAGACAGGCGATGGCAACGGCAGATCCTCGAAGTTGGAGCGCGAAACGCTCACCAGGCGGTTCGCCGAGTCGTAGGTCGCGTGTTGGCTCCAGGTCGGCGCGTGGACGAGCGTCTCTTGGACGACTTGGTTGGCTCGTGTGTACGCGTAGTCGTATCCGACGTCCGTCCCGGCGACGTCGTGCAGAACCGATGTGGGTCGCAGCAATCCGTCGTACTGGAACGTTGTCGTGATTCCATTCCCGCTTGACCTTGACGAAAGGCGTTCGCCTTCATACACAAAGGAGGCGAGTTCCGCCGCTCCATCAGTCACTTCCAAGAGACGGTTCAATGCGTCGTACCCCTTGCTCACGACGCGCCCGTTGGGATACGTCAAGGAGAGGACGTTCCCGAGCCCATCATGGTCGCGCATCACTGTTTGGCCATTCTGCATCTCGCTCAATTGGCGGCCTGCCGAATCGTAGGTGGCGCTCACGGTGCTGTCGTCGGCCGGCGTGGTGGGATCGTTGTTGTCAGTGCTGCGTGTGGGCCGACCCAGACCATCATATTCGAACGTCTGGATGGTGGACCACTGGCTCAGCCCCTCCTCGAGGACGCGGCGTACGAGCCGGTTGGCGGCGTCGAAATCTTGGCGGACGACATTGCCGTTGGGATCTCGCCACCGGACCAGGTTTCCGACGCCGTCGTACTCGTAGGATTTGGATGTGCCGTCCGCGTACGTTTCCGAGACCAGGCGTCCAAGGTCGTCGTACGCGTAAGTGGTTTCGTGGCCTTCCGCGTCGACCTGTCTTGCGAGCCGCCCTTCGGGGTCCCAATCTTGCGCTGTCACCAAGTATCCGACGATCGAGCCGGTGGAATTGCCGCTGCTCGTCAACGTGTGGTTCGTGCTAAGGAGTCGGCCTAGCCCATCGTATGCGTACTGGACGACGTTGCCGTTGCCATTGATGAGGCCGTCGTACAAGTCGTCCGGATCAGTGATCAGGGGACCCAAGGCGTCGGTCTTCCAGACCAGGTTGCCTTCCCCGTCGTACCCGTACCGTTCGGTTTGACCCAACGCGTCCGTCGTCCGGATGAGGCGCCGCAGGTCGTCGTACTGGTTCACCGTGCGGTGCGCGATGTATTCGCCGTCAACGAACTCGAGCCGGGTTTGCGACGCAATGTTCCCGTCGACGTCGTACTCGTAGCGCACCTGGTTTCCAACTTCGTCGGTCTCCAGGACGCTGCGGCCCAGACCATCGTAGGCGAACGTTCGGTTGAACCCGTTGTCATTGACTTGCCTTACCAATCGGCCGTCTTGGTCGTACTCGTAGAGCGTCGTCGCATTGCCATCCCCGGGCGTCAGAGGGCCGTCGGGCAACGGGTTCCCCGTCGCGGGATCGAACAAGGCGACGTCCTCGCGCCACACGCGCCCGGCTTCGTCGTAGTGCATGAACCGGCGCTCAAGGAGCAGCTCGGGGGCATTCGGGTCGGGATTGGTGCCGAGGCCGCCCAGCGGTCCGTACCGGTCGAGGCTCTTGAGCAGGCCTCCCGTTTCGTACGCGGCTGCCAAACGTGCGCCGTCTGGTAGCGTTACGTTCGAGCTGCGGCCGTAATCGTCGCGACCGATGAGGGTGACGCGGCCGTTCTCGTCCACTTGCGTCGAGGGGTTCCCGTCGGGGTCGTACACGGTCAAGGCGGTGGTGGTTTGGCCAATCTCGAGACGTGTCGGAGCGTCGACCGAGTCCACGAGGACGTAGCGCAAGACCGGCGCAGGGCCTGGTTCCAGCACGAGCCGCAACGTGGACGCGGTGAACGACGTGGGCGGTACAACGATTCGGTACTCGTGGAGTCCCGTTAGCCACTCGGCTGGGAACACGACGCCGACTCCCGGTTCGGTGCTGGTCACCAAGCCGGTCTCGTTATACAATCGCAGGTGCCAGGTGTTGTTTTTGTCCGTGGCCAATGGCGTGCCGTTGACCCAGAAGTTGAGGGCGACGCGGGCGTCGTTGAAGTTCATGGGGCCAGAGCCGGATTCCCATGTCCATGAAAGCGCCGGATCGGTCGACGCGAATTCCCCATTTTGAAGTCCTGGCGACAGTGCCGACACTGCGTCCGGGTCGGTCGGGGGTGACTGGTTCATGTTGTACGACGACGGCGTGGCAATCGTGTTCGGCGGTGTTGGCGCGCCCGGCAGTAACGACGTGATGGTGGTCGCGTCCGGAAGGTCCACTGCGTCGGAATGGAGGTAAAGCGTGAACGGCTCGTCGACTCCGGTTACGTTGAGGCCCACGTTTCCGCCTTGCGATCCGAAGAGCGGGCTGATGCCGCCCTTGGTGGTGGCGATGAGCTGGTCGCGTTCGTTGTACACGTACGATTCGACCATGTTCGGTCGTTCGCCGGTCAACGCGCTGTGCGCTTGCTTGAGGACCAGGTTGCCGTTCAAGTCGTACTGGAGTTGCTCAAGAAGGGTTTCGACGGCGTCGCCTGCGGGCGCGTTTGCCGGCCGCGCGGCGTCACTGATCGTCTTTGTGACGCGGTCGAGGGCGTCGTACTCGTACTCGGTCTGCAGGGATGGGTGCTCCGGGTCCACTACATACGTGCCGTTGAGGAGCTGGATTGCGTTCGTGACGTTTCGGCTGACGACGTTGCCGTTGAGGTCGTAGACGATATCCATACGTAGTTGGGCGGGGCCGGGGGCGACGATTGCGATGGGTCGGTTGAACGCGTCGTAAGTAAGGTTCGTGGTCCGGTTGCCTGGGGCGTTGACGGATGCAACGTTGCCTGATTCGTCGTATGTGAAGTTGTACTCGTAATCCGTGGGGGAGCCCGCGGGGGAGGTTGGGCCGCCGCCGGCCTGCATTAAGAATGGCCCATCAGCGTTCCCGAGGGTTGGTTCGGCAGCCACGGTCCCGTGGGGCGTGCAGACTGGCACGAGGAAGACCACGAGCATCAAGAATGCGGCCTTGGTGGGGCGAGGTGCGCGCCGAGTTACGACCAAGATGGCGCCAAGTCCCGCGACGACGAACAACATCAGGTAAACCGGGTCGATGGGCGGCGGCGAAACGGCGTCGGCGTCCGCGAACGCTTGCTGGTTCGATTCGCCGGGTGGGGCTTCCTTGGTCGTGGAGTGCTTGACGGACTTGAGCAGGCCTTCGGGGTACTGTGTGCCGGGGCCGTAGTAGGTGTACGTGGTGACGGTTCCGTTGGCGGCCGTGTGCTTGAAGAGTTGGCCTCGGTCGCTGTAGACGAATGTCTCTGAGCGCAACTGGGCGGCGCTGGATGCGAGCATGTGTTGGGGCAGTGGCACTCCGTCTGCAAACGTTACCGCGTGATCGATGCGGACGAGCAAGTGTGGCGGGGAAACGTTGCTGGCGTCCCCGTTGAGGTCGCCATTCTGTTCCTCGTACCCGTACCGGAACGTTGTGGTGTGTTTGAGGGGGTCGTGGGCGCCGTCGTTGCCGGTGGCGCTGGTGACGGTCTTGATTTTCTGGTACTGGTTTTCGTAGGTGAAGCTGGTCTTTACGGGGGCTTTCGTTGCGTCCGATGGGAGTTGTTTGGATTCGAGGATGTTGCCGCGGGCTCGAGGGTCCGCGTTGTTGGCGTCGTATACCCATTCTTCCGCGATGCCGCTGGGTTGCGTGGTCTTCGTGATCTCCAGGTTCGCGTTGGACACGTAGGTCGTGGTGAGGTTTGTGCGGATCGTTGGCCCGCGGACACTGAGCACGGTTTTCGATACTGGGAGCGGCGTGTCAAGGGCCTGGTACTTCCACGTGGTCGGGTTCCCGTTGGGATCCTTGACGACGGTGGTCTTGTTGGCGGGGTCGTATGACAGGTTGTAGAGGCCAGCGCCAACAACCTGGCGGATGACCCGGCTCTGTGAATCATACTCGTTACGCAGGTATGTTTGGCCGTTCGGGTCGGTCGCATTGAGCAAGTTGCGATCCGCATTGTAGGTGAAGGAATGCAAGGGACCAGAGGCGGTGACTGGCTTTGAGAGTTCGATCGAGGTCAGCTCGCGGTCGGCGCTGTACGTGAACTTGACGGCGCGACCGGCCCAGTCGCGAATGCTTTGCAGAAGCCCATCGGAGTGGAGGAAGGTTATTCGGCGGCCGATCGAGTCGATGACTTGGACCAGGTTCCCCGCGGAATCATGGGTGAACTTGATCTGGTTGTCAACGGGGTCCCGGATGGAGACGCGTTGGCCGCTTGCCGCGTATGTCTCGATGAGTCCTCCTGGGTAGGACATCTCGTATTCGGCGCCGACTTTCGTGAGGTTTTGGTAGAATCCGGGGGGAGATGAGAACTTGGTGCCGTCCCAGGTGAAACGGTCGGCGCGGCCGGTCCCGTCAAGGAAGATGGCGTCTCCGTTGTCCTCGATGGCGACGCGGCGCATGAGGGACAGGTCCCAGTGGGGGCCGAGGACGCTTCGCGTCGTACTCTGGCTGCGATGCGAGGCTTGGATGAGGACGTCCAATCCGTAGGGGGAATCGGCTTCGAACAAGCAGGTCGAAGCGACGAGTTGGCCGGTGACGACGTTGATGGCGCCCGATACGTCTTCTTGGCAGGGAAACACTTCCTTGAGTGGATGGCCAGCGCCCGGGGTCGTTCCGCGGATGGATTCCGGCGGGAAGGCGTTGAACTTGGCGGTCGCTGCTGCCTCGTTGGACGGTCCGCTGTCCTGCACGGTGTTGTTGGCGGTGACTTGGTAGTAGCACTCGGGGCTGCAGGCGGTCGCTTGGTAGGTGGTTTGGGTGGCCGGAACCGTTGCGAGCGGCGAGTAAGAGGATCCTTGGTTGGTGGATTGGAGCACGTTGTAGTAATCGAGAGCGAACCCGCCGTCCCAGAAGGGTCGTCGCCAGTCTAGGACGATGTTGGCTCCGTCGCGGGTGGCGACGAGTCCTTCGGGTGCTGTGGGTTTTCCTTTGAGTGAGGCGCCAACGACGGCGGACGGCGTCCCTTCGCCATTGGCATGGTTACGGGACGTGATCCGGTAGTAGTAGGTCGGTGCAGAGGTGAGTCCTGAGTCGACGTACGTTGTCGTAGGTGCCGTTACGTTGGCGATGTTGACGAAGCCGATCACTGGCGATGTGCTGCGGTAGACGCCGTAGGTGAAGACGTCGCCTGGCGCTGCCGTCCAGGATAGGGAGATGTCGGCCGTTCCTGGGCCAGGCGTCGCCGTTAAACTCTCGGGGGGTTCAACATCCGGCAGCGGGTTGTACGAGCCGGGGATTTCAAGCCATGGATCGTAGTCGACGTTTCCGACGACGGCGTCGCCGAGACCGCCGCCGAGGCCGGACGGGCCGGTGGGATGGCCCCAGTAGTTGAATTCTGCATCAACGATGTCGGAGTTGGAGGCGGAAACAGCGTACGTGGGATTTCCGATAAAGGTGGTGTTCGTGATCACGGACCCGCCGCAGTTGTTGAGTTCGATGCCGACCGCGCCCGATTCGATTCCTGAGTTCAACAGGGTTAGGTCGGACAGGGACTGACAACGGATGGCGGATGGCGTGGCCGTGGCGTTGAGGCGGCTGGCTTCCACCAAGGAGCCGACGAGCATGTCGATTCCTCGAACTGTGGGTGCATCGAGGCTCACATTGTCCAAGAGCAAGCGAGGCGCCCAACCGGTCACGAGGAAGGCGGTCCTCGCGTTGTGCACCGTCGCGTTTCGAATGATGCTCTCGGGCGCGGCAGCTGTCGTCTCAAACTTGAGTCCCTCCCAGGAGCCGGGGGCGCCGGTGCTGCTTCGGAAAACGACGGCGTCGGTTTCGTTGCCTGCTGCGAGGAGTCGGGGTTTCAGGGCTCCCGATGTGTAAAATCGGATGGTGGCTCCTGCCGGAAATTCGAGCGTGGCGCCGGGTTCGATGGTGACGGTGTGAGGGCCGGGTACGTTAAGGGTTGCCGCGAATCGGTACGGGAGGGGCGAGGTGGTGATGGTTTCACCTTGGGCGATTGTCGTGGTCGCCACGTGTTTTACCGACGCTGGAGAGCCGCCAACGGACACGTTCTGGAATTTCTGAGTGAGGTTGCCCAGGATTTGGGTGCCTCCGTTCTGGATGGAAACGTCCGAGAGGTCAAGGCCGCTAGAAGGTGCGTAGATGGCGGTGCCGGTGGTCCCCGTGATCGTTGCGCCGCCGATAGTGAGCCACCCGGTTCCGGAGTCATAGATTCCGTATTGCGCAGCGCGGTTGATCTTCAGGTTCTTCAGAGTAGGATTGGAATCCCCGGTGAGGTACAGGCCGCGAGCGGTGACATCCTGAATCGTCACATTGTCCAACAGCAGGTTGGTTCCCCAGGACGTCGCATAGACGCCGTAGGATCCCTTCTCGATTGTGAGGTTCCTGAGCCGATTGAGTTGGTTGTCGGCGGATGAGAAGAGGACATAGTTCCATCCTCCAACGGTTCCGCTAGCAGACGTGAACAGAATGGGCGCCGCCTGCGTTCCCTCCGCGTGCAAGGTGCCGTACGAAGTGCATGGCGTTCCGCAGCTGCCAAGTTGGAGTGTTGTGCCGGCTTGGAATTCGAGCCGGACGCCGGGCTCCACCGTGAGGACGCCGCCACCGCTAACGGTGACCGTTCCTGCGACCTGGTAGGGAAGGCCGAGCTGGCGGACCGTGGTCAGCGTGCTTATTCCGTGCGAGCTGACGTGGAATCGAGCGGGGGCTATTCCTCCGACTTTGACATTGTCAAAGTCTTGAACGAAGCTGCCGACAATCTGGGTTCCCGCGTTCGAGATGTCGACGTTGGTCAGTTGTAGGCTGCTTAGCGGCGCGTAGATGGCGGTGCCGGTGGTCCCCGTGATGGTTGCGCCGTCGATAGTGAGCCACCCGGTTCCGGAGTCGTAGATCCCGTATTGCGCGGCTCGGTTGATGTTCAGGTTCTTCAGGGTAGGGTTGGAATCCCCCGTGAGGTACACGCCGCGGGTGGTGACATCCTGAATGGTCACGTTGTCCAACAGCAGGTTGGTTCCCCAGGACGTCGCATAGACGCCGTAGGATCCCTTCTCGATTGTGAGGTTCCTGAGGCGGTTGAGTTGGCTGTCTGCCGTTGAGAAGAGGACGTAGTTCCATCCTCCCACGGCGCCACTGGCGGACGTGAACAGAATGGGCGCCGCCTGCGTTCCCTCCGCGTTCATCGTGCCATAGTTGGGACATGTGGAGGACCCGCAGCTGTACGTGCTGCCGATCTGGAGAGTTGTGCCGGGTTGGAAGTCGAGCCGTACGCCGGGCTCCACCGTGAGGACGCCACCACCGTTGACTGTGACGGTTCCTGCGACCTGGTAGGGAAGGCCGAGCTGGCGGACCGTGGTCGGCATGGCGACGGTGTGTGCGGCCACGTGGAATCGAGCGGGAGGGATTCCTCCGACTTCGACGTTGTCAAAGTCTTGGATGAAGTTGCCGACGATCTGGGTTCCGGCGTTCGCGATGTCGACGTTGGTCAGTTGTAGACGGCTTAGCGGCGCGTAGATGGCGGTGCCGGTGTTCCCCGTAATCGTGGTGTCGCGGAGGGTCAGCGTCCCGGCGGCGGAGCCGTAGACACCATATTGCGCCGCTCGGTTGACGTGGAGATTCTTGACGGTGGGGTCGGAATCGCCGGTGAGGTAGAGTCCTCTTTGTGTCACATCTTGGAGCGTGACATTATCGAGGAGCAGGTTCGTTCCCCAGCTGGTTGCGCGGATCCCATAGGTGCCTCGTTCGACGGTCGCGTTCCGTAGGACGTTCAACTGATTGTCGGAATTGTAAAAGTACAGGTAGTTCCAACCGCCGACGACTCCCGTCGCGGAGGTGAAGAGGATCGGCTCGGATTGAGTTCCTTCCGCCTTCAGCGTGCCGTAGTTGGGACATGTGGAGGACCCGCAGCTGTACGTGCTGCCGATCTGGAGAGTTGTGCCGGGTTGGAAGTCGAGCCGTACGCCGGGCGGGATCGTCAGGACGGCGCCGCCGTTTACCGTGATGGTTCCTCCGACTTGGTAGGGC
The DNA here is from genome assembly GCA_964408365.1 of uncultured Halobacteriales archaeon. GTDB lineage: Archaea > Thermoplasmatota > E2 > JACPAO01 > JACPAO01 > JACPAO01. Next base: position 25,869 of record CAYOZB010000007.1, read on the forward strand.
AGGCCAACGTTAGCGATGGTCGTCGGGGTCGCTATGGTGTGGGCGACGACGTAGAACCGCGGGGGCGACGAACCGCCGATTTGGACGTTGGCGAAGTTCTGTTCGAAGTTTCCGATGATTTGCTTTCCACCGTTGGCGATGTTTACGTTGGCCAGCTCAAGCCTGCTGGACGGGGCATAGATTGCGGTGCCCGTTGTGCCGGTGAAAGTGACGCCGTCGAGCGTCAATGTTCCCGTGTCCGTGTCATGAACGCCGTATTGTTTGGCGCGGTTGATGGCGAGATTCTTGATGGTTGGATTCGTGTCCCCCGTCAGGTAGAGAGCGGTCGTGGTGACGTCTTGTATGGTGGCGTTGTCGAGGACCAGGTTGGTGCCCCAGCTGGCGGCACGTATCCCGTAAGTCCCTTTCTCGATGGTTGCGTTGCGAATGAGGCTCGGTTGGTTGTCCGAGTTGTAGAAGTAGAGGTAGCTCCAGCCGCCGACAACTCCGTTGGCGGCCGTGAACAGAATGGGGTCTGCCGAAGTCCCTTCGGCGCGAAGAGTCCCGTAGGAAGGGCAACTTGAGCTGCCACAGCTAAACGTGGTTCCGATTTGCAGCCGGGTGCCGCCAACAAAGTCGAGTTGGACGCCCGGCTCGATTGTGAGCACGGCCCCGCTTTTGACGTTGACCGTTCCCCCGACGACGTAGGGGAGGCCAAGATTGCGAATGGTTTGGGACGTCGACACGTCGTGCGTGGTCACGTAGAAGCGGGTCGGCGCCGTGCCGGCGATCTCCACGTTGGCGAAATCTTGGACGAAGGTACCAATAATTTGTTTGCCGCCGGCTTGAATGTCGACGTTCGTGAGGGCCAGGTCGCTCGTGGGAGCATAGATGGCCGTTCCTCTGGCGCCCAAGATGGTGACATCGCGCAACGTCAGAATGCCTGTTCCGGAATCGTAAACGCCGTATTGGCTCGCCTTGTTGATTTGGAGGTTCTTGACCGTAGGGTTGGAGTCCCCGGTGAGGTAGAGCGCGGTCGTCGTGACGTCCTGGATTGTGATGTTGTCCAGGAGAAGATTGGTTCCCCAGTTCTCAGCTCGAACCCCGTAAGTCCCCTTTTCGATGGTCGCGTTTCGGATCACGCTGAGCTGGTTGTCATAGGTGTTGAATTGGATGTAGTTCCAGCCGCCCACCGCACCATTGACGGCGGTGAACCGGATGGGCTGGGATTGTGTTCCCTCGGCGCGTAAGGTTCCGTACGAGTTCGTCGCTTCACCCAAACGCAGGTAGGTTCCAGGTTTGAATCCCACAAGGACGCCAGGCTCGATGGTGAGCGTGGCACCGTTGCGAACAATGACGGATCCCGTGACTTGGTAAGGGCTGTTGGCTAGGGTCCACGTGGTTGACGTGGTGATTGTCCCTGACACGGTTGTCGTTAGCGGGACAGCTGCATCTGTTCGAGTGGCGGGGCCTTCGGCGCCGGTGCTGTTCCGGGCGGTGACGTGGTAGAAGAATGAGGCGTCGTCGAAGAGACCGCTGTCCGTGTACGATGTGGTCGGCGCGGTCACGTTGGCAATGTTGACGAAGGGGCCGATTCGGTACCGGGCGCGGTAGATTGCGTAGTTGCTGATGCTTCCAGGGCTGGCGTCCCACGATAGGGAGATGTTGCCGAGGCCGGGGCCGGATGAGGCTTGCAAATCGACCAGGGGCAAGAAAGGCCCGGCTGCCGAAAGCCAGGGGTCATAGTCGACCGTGCCAACGGCCGGATCGCCCACACCGGGCCCGGCGCCGCTGGGGCCGGACGGGTCGCCCCAGTAGTTGTCTTCGGCGTCGACGGTTGCGGTGGAGGCGGAAACGGCGTACGTGGGGTTATCGGTGAACGTGTTGTTTGTCAAAGTGGAGGACGGGCAGTTCGCGAGTTCTATGCCGGCCGCGCCGGACCCGATCCACGAGTTTCGCAAGGTTAGTTGGGATGTCGTTTGGCATTTGATGGCCAGGGGCGCGTCCTGGATGATGACGTGCTCGCCCTCGAGTTTTGAATTGGTAAACATGTCGATGGCACGGACCGTGGCGCCATCGATGGTCACGTTATCCAGGATGAGTCGCGGCGTCCAACCGTTGAGTGTGATGGAGTTGGTTGAGTCGACGATGGTGGCGTTTCGGAGGATGCTCTCCGTGGTGGTGGCGGTGGGGCTGAAGATTAGTCCGGACCATGACCCTGCGGTTCCTGCGCTGCCGGTGAAGAGAATCGGCTGTGATTGGGTACCTTGGGCAATCAACCGGGGCTTGCTGGTGCCGCTCGTGAGGAATTGCAGGTAGTCGCCGGCATTGAATTGGAGTTCAACGCCGGGCTCGATCGTGAGCGTGTGGGGACCGGGGACGTTTAGTTCGGTTTGAAGGCGGTATGGTAGCGTGGATTCCGGGATTGTCGTGCTGCTGCCAAGAGTTCCTCCGGGGACGTGCTTTATTGCCGCGGGCTGACCGCCGACCCGCACGTTGGAGAACGTTTGGTCGAATTTGCCGACGATCTGGACTCCGTTGCCTTCGATGTCGACGTTTGTGAGGGCCAAGTTGCTCCCTGGTGCATAAACCGCCGTGCCGGCGAGGCCGGTGATGACGGTGTCTTCGAGGGCGAGGGTTCCGGAGTTGGAAGTATCTTGGACGCCATACGTGGCGGCGTTGTTGATTTGGAGATTCTTGACCGTGGGGTTCGAATCGCCGGTCATGTAGAGACCGGCCGTCGTGATGTCTTGAATCGTGACGTTGTCGAGGAGCAGGTTGGTGCCCCAGCTTTCGGCGCGGATTCCGTACGTTCCGCGTTCGACGGTTGTGTTGCGGATGATGCTGAGCTGGTTGTCGACGCTGATGAAACGCAGGTAGTTCCAGCTTCCCACGACACCATCGTATGCGGTAAGCACGATCGGCTTGGCTTGGGTTCCTTCGGCGCGTAGCGTTCCCGCGCTTGACCCGTCGCTGATCTGGAGGAGGGCCCCGGGGTCGAATTCGAGCCGCACGCCCGGTTCAACGGTGAGGGTGGCGCTGTTTTGGACGGTGATGGTGCCGCTGATCTCGTAGGGTAAACCGAGGTCGCGGACGGTCGTCGCTGTGGATACGGTCTGAGCGTCCACGAAGAAACGTTCCGGGTCTGCTCCGCCGATCTGTACGTCGGCGAAGTCTTGGACGAATCGGCCCACGATTTGTTTGCCCGCGCTCTCAACGCTTACGCGAGTGAGGGCGAGATTGCTCAAAGGCGCGTAAACGCCGATCCCCGTGGTTCCGGAGATCGTTGTACCGACCAGGCTGAGGGTTCCGGTACTGGAGGTGTCGTGGACGCCGTACGTGCCTGCTTGGTGGATGTGCAGATTCTTGACGGTCGGGTTGGAGTCGCCGGTCATGTACAAGCCGACTGTTGTTACGTCCTGGATGGTGACATTGTCGAGGAGCAGGTTGGTGCCCCAGCTTTCGGCGCGGATTCCATACGTTCCGCGCTCCACGGTTGTGTTCCGGATGATGCTCAGTTGGTTGTCGACGCTGATGAAACGGAGGTAATTCCAGCTTCCCACGACACCGTCGGATGCTGTGAGGAGGATTGGCGTGTCTTGTGTCCCTTCTGCGTTCAAGGTTCCGGCAGATGACCCGTCGCTGATTTGCAGAGTGGCTGCCGGGTCGAATTCGAGGTGTACTCCCGGCTGAATGGTGAGCGTGGCGCTATTGGCCACGACGACGGTTCCGCTTACTTGGTATGGTAGTTCGAGGTCGCGGATGGTGGTGGCGGTGTTGATGGTGTTGGCGTCGACATAGAAACGGGTGGCTGGGGACCCGCCTATGTTGACGTTTTGAAAGTCTTGGATGAAGCGGCCGACGATCTGCTTGCCTCCATTGTCGATTTCGACGTTAGTGATGGCGAGATTGCTTGAGGGGGCGTAGACGGCGATGCCGGTGTTCCCCGTGAATGCGGTGTCGGCTAGGGTCAGGGTTCCAGTGGTTGAAGTGTCTTGGACGCCGTACGTGCCGGTTCGATGGATCTGGAGGTTCTTTACGGTTGGATTGGAATCGCCGGTAAGGTAGAGTCCGACCGTGCTTACATCTTGGATTGTGACGTTGTCGAGGAGCAGGTTGGTGCCCCAGTTCTCTGCACGGATGCCATATGCGCCCCGCTCTGCGGTCAGGTTTCGCAGGACGCTGAGTCCATTGTCGGCGCTGATGAACCGGAGGTAGTTCCATCCACCGACGGCGCCGGTTGTGGCGGTAAACAGGATTGGTTTGGCTTCGGTTCCTTGGGCGTTCAGGGTGCCTGACGTGGTTCCGTCGCTAATTTGAAGGGTGGAGCTCGGGTCGAATTCTAGCCGGACTCCGGGTTCAATGGTGAGGGTGGCACCGTTGTTGGTGGTGACGGTTCCGGTGACTTGGTAGGGGTTTCCGAGGTCGCGCACCGTTGTGGACGCGCTTATGGTTTGGGCTTCGACGAAGAAACGCGGGGGTGCAACACCGCCTACGTTGACGTCGCTGAAGTCTTGGGTGAAGGTGCCGACGATTTGTCGGCCGGGGTTGGAAATCGTGACGTTCGTTAGCGCTAGGTTGCTGGTCGGCGCGTAGATGGCGGTACCGGTTGTACCTGTGACGACGGCGTCCCTTACATTGACCGTGCCGGTCCCGGTGTCTTGAATCCCGTATGTCGCGGCTCTGTTGACGTTGAGGTTCTTTACGGTGGGGTTAGAGTCGCCGGTCATGTAGAGGCCGGAGGTTGTCACGTCTTGGATCGTCACATTGTCGAGCAGGAGGTTGGTACCCCAGTTTTCCGCCCGGATTCCATACGTTCCCTTTTCGATGGTCGAGTTGCGCACGATGTTGAGTTGATTGTCGCCGGTGAGGAACCGGATGTAGTTCCAGCCGCCAACCGCCCCGTTGGCCGCAGTGAACAGAATCGGGTTTTCGGCAGTGCCGAGTGCATTCAAGGTTCCAAAGCTGGTTGTCGACGATCCCACCTGAAGGGTGGTGCCCGCGTTGAAGCGGACAATGACCCCCGGCTCGATGGTGAGCGTCGCACCGCTGAGCACGCTGACGGTCGAAGTGACGGTGTACGGACTATTCGCTAGCGTCCACGTGGCGGAGGTGGAGATCGTTCCGGACACGTTTTGGTCGGCCGACGCTGTGACCGATACGAACGACAGCACGAGGAGCAGCTGGAGGACCGCCAGAAACAGGGCTTGTCCTTTGACCACGATGTCTTGAGCGAAACGCCTTGCCACGAAACCCACCACTTGTGGCCCGCTTTTCCTCTGATCTCGCGCCTTTCAACGCTAGGCCCAATGGGAAAGCAGGCAATTCCAGGAGGCCCGTCGAGTGCTTATTAGTCGTCTGGCGGAACTTTGGAGTACGGGGCGGGCGCGCCGATTAGAGCGGGTCGATCCAACACGCGTAGGTTCCCGTGTATGCGTCGTATCCGACGACGCCGCCGGTCGGGAGCGTTACGCCTACTTCCCTTCCTTGCGTGTTGGCCGTGTACCCCGTGCTCGTACCTCGGTCTTCCGCGACCGCCGGGCACGTGGCGTTGCAATCGTCCTCGCGGTAATCGCACTCTTCCCAGGGGCCCGGCTCTTCGGGGCCTTGCTCGGGAGGCGGGGAAGAGTCTGGTTCGGTGGATTCACCGTCGGTCGAATTGGGGGTCCCCATCTCCGCTTCGTTAGGGCCCTCGTCGGCAGGCTGCTCGCCGGCGCCGGGCTCAGCGGCGGGCTCTTCCGCGGCCGCAGTCGGAATCAGTACCGTCAAGAACGCCACCCAATAGACCCATTTCATTTTGCCACACCCACGAACACGTTTTCTTCCATGATTCGCCACTCGCCATCCTCGTCGTACATTGACCCGATCAACAAGGGGTTTGTCGCGCCAAAGGCACGCGAAGTCAAACTATCGCCGGACGAGCGGAGGACACTGAATGTCGGATGCATTTCGTCGTATACGTAGGCGGTTGACGAGTCGATTCGGAGGAAGGAATCCTCGCCATGCCAATAACCGGCCAGCGAGGTGAAGGCCTGGGTTCCTGCTTGGCTTCGTTGCGTCTCGAATTCGAAGCGAATTGACTCATTCGTCACGGACCAACGTAGGAGGGAGTCGGTAGCCTGGACCTCGATCTGCGCGGTGCGATCCCCTTCAAGGCCGGGGAAATCCAAACCGTCCGTGTACGTCTCCAGGACGTACCAGTCCAATCCTTGGCCGGACCAGCTGGCGTTTGCTGGCTTGACAAGGACATAGGTTTCGAAGAATCTGGCGTTGGTGAACGTCTGCGCGCCGAAACTGATCTTTTGGCACTCTACGCCGCGCACCCCGAGGCCCACGCTCTGATCGGAGAGGCCCGTAAGTTGGAACTCGGGTGGAACGAGGTCTCGCACCTGCTGCGGCGCCGCATCGGTGGTGCCGAACATGCCATGGCACGTGTCGAACACGACGGTTTCGTTTAGCTGCTGTCGAACCCCTGGGTCCTGGATGGAAGCATTCGAACCGGGGGCGGGCGACGGTGTAGCCCCTTCGCCTGGCTCCGTTGACCCGGGGGGTGTACTGTCTTTGGGGTCATTCTGAACGCAGCCCGATGCAAAGGCAAGCAACGCGGCGACAAATACGGCAGTTATTCGACCCATTGTATCCAGGTCCTGCGATTGATTTTCTCTGCGCGAACCGCTCCCGTATCAATCATGCGTTTTAGCGTGTACCAGGCGCGGCTGGGCTTGTATCCGAGCGTTTCGACCATGGTCTTGTGGACCTCAACGAGCGTTCGCTGGGCCGCGCATTGAGCGCGAACGAACGCCTCAACCTCATCGAGAGGCATGGGCGAGGTTCGGGCGTCGCCTGACGAAGACACCATGTAGCGCGTTCCGCGCGCATGCGTAGTGCGTTGGACGAGGCCGTGTCGTACGAGTTGTTCCAAATGGTACCGTAGCGTGCCTTCAGGCAGGCCCGTTTTTTTCTGGATTCCGGCGGGTCGGATGCCGGGGTTTTCCCGGATTGTTAGGTGGACGAGCATGCGTTTCGTGTGGTCCAATGCTTTGGATGCTTGGAAGCGCGAATAAAAGAAGGCGACGACCAGGATGAGCCCAAGGCCTCCGACCGCGACGACGATCATGGCGGGGCTGTCGGGGGTGGGTGCGGTGACCGCGCGATAATCGAGCGCAACAAGGGAGAATTCTCCTTCCAGGTTGCCGCGGGTGGTCCAATCGTCGCGGGTGCGTTCGGAAAAGTGGAGGTTGCCTTCCGCGGTAATGTCCTGGTTCTGAATGCGTGTGGAAGTGTTCCCGACCTTGCCCGTGCCGCGGGCATGAAAACCGGTGTAGCTGCCGTTGAGGGACCCGTCGAGGCTGGCGCATGCGAAGCTCCATTCGGGCGCTTCGACAAGAGTCAAGGCGCCGCGGATTAGCGCGTGAACTTCGGAGTATTGCACGACGTCAATGAGTTCGTTCTGCGTGATGGGCCTGATCGACCGGGGCGGCAGGTCGAGGTGCGTTCCGACGCCCTCGATGGTTGCGTTCTGGATGAACATCGTGATTGCGCCATGTGCACTCACACCATGGAGGTCATCGACTACGGTCTTGCGAGTCGGTCCAGGCAAGCCGCCGATGGTTCGTGCGACGTTCAGGCCGTGGTCAACGAAGTATTCTTCGTCAGAAACTTGGGTTACGGCAATGCCAGTTGTCAGGTTGTTCCCGACGATGCGGAGGTCGGCCCATTCCGAGCCCTGGGGCCAGTTTTCGCTGAAGATGCGCAAGCGTCCACCGTCGCGAACCCGAACCACATATTGGTCGTCCTGCATTGGGATTTTTTCCGTGGATTGTTGATACGTGGGTTGGATCCGAGTTTCGTTCGGACCGCCAGGGTGAAGGTTCGTCTCGTTCCAGTGCGTCGTGATGATTTCAAGGGCCCCGGAAAGCCGGACCGTCGTGGACGGGGCTTCGAGATACGCGGCACCCAGACAAGTGGCCGTGACGGGTCCGAACCGCTCGGTGGCGCCAGCGAAGTCGAACCGAAGATAATCGCCGGATTCCGCGTTCACGCTAGCGCCGAAGGTGGGCAACGTTACCGCAAGGACTAGAGCCAGCCACCACCCAGGCCGCATACGAACGCGCTTGGGGTGACGTTCCAATATACATATTCTGTTCCACCGGACCGGACGCCCCTCACTCGGATTAATGGGGGAACCATGCGGTCGATTGTCTCTCGAACGTTGTAGTCGTTTCATGGCCCGCGCACAATGGTGGGTCACGTCCTCGAAGTCCCCTAGACGACGCCACGTTCGGACGCCGTATCCTGGGTTGGTCGAAGAAATCCCTCCGGCATCGCTGCAGGGAGACACGAACGGAGGGCCGATTCTCTTTGCGCGCCGAGTACGGTGATGCGTTTCGTCGACCGCTCGATTCGCATTCAGCGGTCGGACGGTGCGGGCAGGTCGAAACTGCGCGCATTCTCCGCCCACAGGTACACGCCGTCTTCGAACTCTTCTGCGACGTCGTCGCGCGACTCCCATTTCGCGACCTTGAAAAAGAACTCCTTCTCGTCGTCCAAGTCGGTTCGGAAATAGTCGCGCGCGTCAAACCATACCAAGCCGCGAAACGCGACGGGGACGGCTTCGACCACGAGCACCTCGATCGTGGACCACACCTTCAACATTGCGCAGCGAGCATCTGGGCGGAGTCGAAGACCAGGGAAGTCTGGTTTTGGGAACGGCGACATCCATCGTCCCAGAAGATCCTAAACGAACGGCGTCCATCATCGAAATTCCGGCAACGGCAAAATGCCAAGGCTCCTGTGAGCCGCCGGTGTAGCAATTTCATAGCAACTTGTGGCTCCAGAAGTCGCGCCCGACTCCCAAAACCCCGAAGCCACACCAGGAACCCGTACTGAAGATTAGGATTTTCCCAAATGAACGCACTGTAGCACGCGACCCGAATGCGCCTCCTCATCTGTACACTGGCAGTTTGCGCATTGATCGTCTCCGGCTGCACTGAATCGTCAGCGCCGACCGAAACCGGTGCCCCCGCGGCCGGCACAATTCTTGTTGAGGATGGCGAGGGCGGGCAAGTCGCCGTGAACGTCACAAATGAAACCGGCGCGGTGCTTGGCCAAGTCCTCTCGGACGCAGGCTTCGGATTGCCGGGTGCCCGTCTCACAGTAATTGGAGCCGAACGGGGGGCCACGACCAACGAGACTGGATGGTTTCAAGTTACCAGCGTTCCCCCGGGAAAACGTCTCATCCGCGCCGAACATGACAACTATCGAACCTCCGAAAATGAAATCGAGGTGGAGGCAGGAAGAGTCCTACGTGTAACGATCACCCTCGTCCCCCCTATCGATGGCGAGGCCGGATACCGGCCGCATCTGCACGACTATTGGGCGGGCCGGGAAGACGTCCTGGTAATCGATCATGATTTTCCTTACTTTAGCAGCCGCTCGCCTGAGCCATCCAGAACTTTTTCTCAGGCGGCCAAGGCCGTTCTAGGTAGCACGGTTTCGGAACGCTGTCTGCCCTCGGCGGACCGAAAATACGTCTCAAGCTATGCGAGCCAATTCCATTTTCCGGACCCTCAACAGACCGTGTGGCCCGGCACACAAAGAATTGAAATCACACCCTCCTGGTCTGCAAGCGATTACAACGGGCCTGCGGTAGGAATCGTATGGCGCGCACCCAACGCCACCACGTACACCTGGAGCAATGCAGTCCAAGCGGGCAAGACACTCGCCATTGAAGTCGAGGCGGCCATGTGGGACCCAGCCCATCATGCGTTCAGCCTTTGGGAATTTTACCTGTGCAAGGAGGGTCACGACGAGCGCCCTACAGGCGCAACGGGCACCGTCTTCCCGGGGCGCGTCTTTTCCGGAAAATACCACATCCAGATGACTCTCTTCAAAGGGACAGCGTTGGCGGCTGATCAACCGCATCCCCGCTTCTGGCAAAACGGGTCCCAGATGCGCGTCGTCGACGGCTGGCGCAATATTTCCTGCGTGAATGGCTGCACGGCCGGACTTGACGGGCGGGGACCGGACCCAGCTAACTTCGCCTTCGACCCGCTCCAGTTGGTTCCCCCGGGAACGGGCAAAGTTGTGGCGACGCTGCAGTGGCAGTACAGCGCGGCGACGGGCACGAAGCCCCTGAGCACCACTTACGCGCCGGCATCAGTCCCGCCGCATGAGAAAACCGACCTTACGAAGTACAAGGCGCCCAAGGCGGAGGTTTCGGGCGCCGGTGTTCGAAAGTATGTTATTGTGCCGGCCCCGGGCGAAACCGATGCCTTCTACCAAACCAAGTCAAATTGGCGATTCGTGTGGGGCAACGAAGGAGAAGAGGCGGACGGTCTTTATCTCCAGACGTGCGGGTGCACGTTATCGATCCACCTGGTAGTCGAGGTCCAGAAGGACCCCGACTACCGGTGAAGCTCGGTCGCCCTCAGACGTCGAGGCACTCGTCCTCGATCTCTGCGACGCCGTCGGGCGCGCGAAGGACGCACTCGATGGTCTCTCCAACGACTTCGCCATCCTCGAGGTGGTCCGTCGGTGCTCCCGCGAGGTCGCATCCCGTCTTCTCGGTCAGCGGTGAGTTCGTGAAGTCCTCTGCGCACTGGATGACCGAGTAGTCATCCGACGCCGAAACCGTCGGCATTCCGATCGCGACGATCAACAGGCTTGCTCCAATCACGAGTTTGGTTGCATTCATGGTTTCTTTGACCTCTGGCGCCTGGACACCAGGCACCAAAATGATGAAGGCAGGATTGGTCGACCTGGTTTGCCGCCCTAGGTGTCACGTGACAGCTGGGGCGAGCGAAAAACGCGGGCCCACCACGCGAAGAGCGAATGACAACGAGATCTCGCTAATCATCAACTAGCGCCGTCCGCCTGGCACCGGTTCGGGCTCGAATTCGAACGGCGGACGCGACGTCGGCTTGACTGTGGGCCGGCCGCGCGCATTCGTTCACGCGTCGGGGCGCAGAGCCGACGCCTGTTCTTTCGCGGTAGAAGATGTCGGTCAGGTGGGGCGGTGGCGCCAGGTTTCCGGGCGGCGTGCTGAGTCGAAAATGCGGTCGATTTGCATTGGCGTGAATTCCCGGGTTTGGCGCTTTAGCCACCGAGCGAGTTGCGTCCGCGCCACGACGAACACGTTTCCGTCCTCAGGTTGAGACTTGACCCGGAACCCGCGCCGGGCGCCCACCACGACGACCACGCCTGTTGGCTGGACCGGGATCCCTGTTGCCGCGGTCAAGATTCGGCCGGCTCGTTGGGCTTCGTGTCGTGAGTTTCGCACGTAGGGCACCCATTGTCCATTCACCATGAACGCGTCGCCCGCGCTCCACACGCTGGCCTCGGGGTGAAACTTGGCATTCAAGGTGTAGACGCCGCCTGGACCAATCACGACATGATCGATGTCCGAGTCGGCATCGCCCACGGGAATGGAGTGCAGGACCTTCCAGTCAGGGCCCAGGCGCCGCAGCTGACGGGCCACTTTCTGCTCGCCCCGGCCTCCCATTCTGTAGGCGCGCTCGTCGGTATGGATTCCGAATAGGCGGGCGAAGAGCGTCTTCCAAGGTGAGACTGCGCGCAGTTCCGCGGCCCGCGCGAATACGGAGTGCCCGGGTCGGTGAAGGGCAAGGTCAGCCACAGCGGGGGCTGAGGGTCCCGAAGGCCGCGCAAGACCCAACGCATTCACCACATCACCCACGATCGTTGACTGCGTTGTGGCGGTGTTGGGTCGTAAGTGATCTTCAATCGCCTGGTCGAAGGCGGCCGCGAAGGCCGGGTTTTCAAGCTGGCGTCCGCCGTCGTTTAGATCGAACCAGCCCACATTGGCTCCCAGGCCGTCTTTGACATACAGCCGGTCCTTGCCGTGCTTCGTCCACCGGACCACCTGCAACGCCGTCAAGGCTGAACCCCAAGGCGCAGTATTCCTAGATTGGGTAGTTCAACCCACGACATTCGGGCCCGTCGTCGACGGCGGACCGTTACCCGGGCACCCGTGCCTCGTTTCCACCTTCCGATACCCCGAATCGTCCCGCGTGCGCCGCGACCGGGATACCATCGGCAGCCGCGCGGAAACCGTTAAGAGCCCCATAAGCCGACCTGGGCTGGCAGGACTACGGGGGGCGGCAAGAACGACGTTTCAATCTTCGAGGCCCTTTTGGATCGCACTCCTCGCCCTTGTCATCGGCATGTTCTCGGGCTGCACGTCAAACCAGCCGGCGCCAGAGCCGGAACTCGCGCCAATCCTCATCACCGCATACCGTAGCGACGCGCCCGAGCCGCTGGACTTGAAAGTATCGGCCTGGGGCGTGTCCAACCGCTCCGATACTTTGCATTTTGTCTACCAAGCGTTCCAAATCCCCGCGGCCAGCGCCGGCGCCCTCGATGTCGAGGTAAACTGCACCCGAGGTCTTACCGCGGTCCACATAGAGTGGACCGGCAGCGTGCTCAGCGGAGAATCCAACTTTGAGTCGGGGTACGGCTACGCGTCGGGTGGCGTTCGCTGCGGCGACCGCCGCTGTATCGACGTCGTCGATTGGGGATCCAGCTGGAAACGGGACGGGTACCCAAACCGCTACGACCTCAGCTTTTACGATGCCTCACTTTGTTAGCCGACTCCAACCTGAGGAGCCGCTCATTTGAAGGGTTTCCGCGGGAAGTGACGGGCCATTCCTGCCGTCTCGCGCTCGAACGTAAACATGTCTGAGTTTGGCGGCGCGAGTCCCATTAAAAGCGGGTGGGATATTTGGAGATGGGGAGTCTCGTGCGGGCAAACGTTAAGGCAAAACGCGCCCGTCGAATTCGCTTGACCCGTTGGGGGGGCCTCCTTTGATCGTCCTGGCGGTCGTCGGAGCCCTGGTTTTCGGGGTTATCAAATACGGTCCTGAGTGGTTGAATGCGATTTTGGCTTGGCGACGATTTGCGGCGGAGCAAGCTGGGCAAGCTCACGCGAAACACTGCAAACACTAGCCACCTGGATCAGCCGTTGACGCATTCACGGCCGCGCCAACCTTGAAGGCGGCGCCATCGTTTCAACGATTGCATGGCACTCTTTCACGTCAACGTCGGCCGCATCCGCGTCCAGAAAGACGATTTTGTGCGCCTATCCGGCGAAGCGTTTGACGACGAAGGATTCTTTGGCGCCCGCGACAAGGAAGCGGTCGTTCGGGAGTTCAAGCGGGTCGTCGTGGACTGCGACCTGTCGCACGGGACAAACATCCAGAAGGCGCCATTCCAAATCGTCATTCACGTCCGGTCCAACTTGGTGATCATCCGGGGAACCCCGATTCCCGCCCGCATGGTAGCCATCGCTTTGTTGCATCAACTCCGTCGGTGGAGCGACCCTCCCACGCGGATCAAGCCAAGCGAAATCCGATCCGACGACAAGCTATGCGAGTTCATCGCCTCCGACGCGATGTGGGTAGCGGGAGTGCTCCATGACTTGTCAGAACGTGGAGGATTTGAAGGCGAGGCAGAGATGGGCCCCCACAACGATCCGTTCGTCCGGGTCTCTTCGAACTGACCCGGCGGGGGGCCGCGAATTCCACACGTTTCCCGCCGGCCCATAATTGGGAAGAACAACCTGTTGTCGGGAACGGGTCCATGTTCCCGCCCGGCCGAGATTTGTTTTGAATAAGGTGTGGTTACGAGAACCCATGGAGTGCCCGTGCGGCCGCACGATTCGAAAGAAGGGCGCGTCGCGATGCTTCCAGCACGGCCCCGGCCCCAGCGTCCTCTATGCTGCGGCCCTTCAGGAGCTCGCGCGGTTCGACCCCGGAATGGCCGAGTTCATGACCCGACCACCCGGCGCTGCCGAACCGATTGGCCGCGAAGACATCCGGTACATCCGGCGGCGGCTGCGTGACATACGACTTGGACGGGCGAAGATCGACGCGGCCGCCCAGAAGGGTGTCGCCCCCGACTGGCCGTTCGACGAAAAGGGTCGCCTTCGTTTCCTGCCTGGTCCCGATTGAGCGCCGTGGTCAGCCGGTGGTTCCACGGGCTGTGGGCCGCCCAGCGGGGCGGTGTGTCTCCGACGATAGACCTCGAGGACTCGAGGACGGCTCGGTGTGGGTTGGGAAGGTGGCGATGAACCGGCTTCCTTTGCCGGGGCCTTCGCTTTCAGCCCAAATCCGCCCTCCATGCCCCGACACAATGGCTCGGCAGATCACAAGCCCCAAACCGAGGCCCGGCGCGGAGGTTCCGTGCGGGCGCGAGAACGCGGTGAACAGTTGGTCCTTCTGGGCCGAGGACAAGCCTGGTCCGGTGTCCTGAACGCAAACCACGACCTCGTCCGGCCCGGCGTCAAGAAGAACGTCGACCGTACCCCCGTTGGGCGTGAACTTGACGGCGTTCGACAAGAGGTTGTCTACCACCTGCCCGAACCGTTCCGAGTCCACCGCCGCGACGACCGCGTTCTCCGGCGCCGTCTGCCGGATGGCGATTCCTTTGGCCGCCGCCACCCTGCCAACGGATTGTACCGCCGCCTCCGTCAAGGGTTTCACGTCTTGTTCGCGCGGCTGCATCTTGAGTTGGCCCGCGTCCACGCGCGCGAGGTCCCGGACGTCGCGCGACAAGGATTCCAATCGTTTCACGCTTCGCAGGAACGTGGCGACGTTTCGTTGAGCGCGCGGATCCTGCGGGTCGAGGCCTGCTTCCTCGATCAAATGCGCTTCAACGCTCAACGGCAACAGCGGATTGCCGATCTCGTGGCTGATGAACCGCAACATCTCGCCCTTGAACCGCATCGACTCCTCCAATTGCCGATGCACGCGGCGAGCATCGACCAGAAAAAGCACGAGGCGCGCAACCACCAAGCCGACGACCAAGGCCGTGGCCACGAGGAGGGTGGCGTCAAATGCGCGTTGCATGATGACCGCGAGCACGACGACCGGCAAGGCAACCGCGAAAGGGATGAGCGGCGCGAACGAGACGAGCAGGGACGGCTTGTACTGGATGGCCACGCGTTGCTCCGCTTCACCGACAGCCCTGGCGGCGGCCACGACGACGAGCATCAGGAAAATCACGGCGCCGCCGGGCCCCACGTACAGGAGTCGAAGGTCGCCTCGCAAAGCCAAGTACGAGTAAACCGGCATGCTGACGGCCAAGACCAGCCACCCAGCGGCCAAGTAGCGCAACGAGGCTCGGACATCGCGCGGGGTCCGAGCCATCACGAGCAAAATGAGGCTCAGGACGGCGATGCTAAGAAACGGGTACGAAAGATCGAGGATCCGGCGGTCCCAGCTCGAGGACGCCGAACCGTACACGTCGCGGCCGACGACCGCCCACACGACGGCGAAGGCCGATCCTGCGATGATGAGCGCATCCACGACCAGGCTCGCCGGCCGTTGGAGAGCCAACCGTCCCGGCAGAAGGAACATCAGGCCGAGGATGCCCGCGGCGTTGACCAGGGCGAACGCGGACAACGTGATCAATGGGACCAGGCGGGCCGGCGGTCCCGCCATGAGGACCGGGATGTGCAGGAACGCCAACGCGTTCGCGGCGCACAGGGTCATCCACGCTCTTCGGCGCCGACCATGAAGGCTCACGGCGGTGACGCCGCAGGACGTGGCGGCCAACAGGTAGGCGGCGACCTGGAACAGGGTCACGTTGGTCACATCGCGCTGCACGTCGATGCCGACGCGGGCCGACCATGCGCAGTATCCCACGAACGCGGCCACCACGACGCTGGCGACGACCCACGCGGCCCGAAGATACGCGGGGCGCATGGAAACGGCGCGCAACCAACGCATAAGATTCCAACGTGGCCAGCGCTTCTCTTAACGATGTAGGGACGCCCAATTTGGACGCCGGCGCAATGTTACTCCGCGGATGAGAAAACCTCATCTCCGGCCGAACCGGAGGCCGCAATGTTTCCGCGTGGAACAGAAGCGTTTGAGCGGAGGCCACGGCCCCCGTTCACAAAAATTTTGCAGCTCGTGCCCATTGCAGGGGTTGCAGGGGCCGCATCCCCCTACTGTTCACAGACAAGAACTCGGTCGGGCTTTACGCGTAGCCTGATTGTAGAAACGACGACTGTCCTCGCAGAACCCCATTCTTTTCCAACTGGTCTCTCAACAATGGGTCCTGCGCGGCCTCCTTCGCCCAACGGCGGGCCCGGCGCGCGTCGTTCGACCCGTGCGCCGCCACTGCCAACACGAAGGCAATGCCGCGACGATCCTTTGGCTGAATCTGGAGGGACAAGGGCTCGATGGTCTCAACCACGGACGCGAGCTGTCCTCTGGCGAGCATGGTTGTACCGTAGAGGAACACGGCGTCCGGATCCTTCGGGGTGCGACCCACCAATCGCTTCGCCAGGCGAAGACTTCGCCGGGATTTGCCCGCAAGGATCGCCCACTCCACCTCGTCGATGGTCACGGGGCGAATCCGACGAACCCCCATCCAGACCATTGGAACGAGGACGAGGGCGGCCCACGCCCATGGCCACAAGGTGCGCCCGGGAGCGCTCGGCGCCTGGGCCGAGGCCACCAATGCGCCTGCAAAGTCCATCCGGCCGTCAGTCACCGCGACCTGCGCTTGAGGGCTGCTCGAACTCGAGGCCCGCAAGAGAGCGTCGAAGACTCCTGTAACTCTGACCGGTTGGCGGTCAATGGCGTAGGTGCCGGTTGCGTTCGTCAAAACTCCTTTGCTGCCTTGGAACGACGCGACGCCGCTTCCTTCGAAGTCGTATTCGGGCGCGGCAAGGCGGGCGTTGCCTTCGTGAAGGTCCACGACGAGGGAGGCGTTCTTCGCGTGGATCCATAGCAACCGATAGTCGGCTTCTTGGATGTTGGGGGTCGCATCTCGGAATGTCCTTCCCGAAGCGACTGTTCTCCAGGTTTCACCTTCTTTCAAGCTTACGTCCGCCTCCCAAACGGCGATGGACAGGTCTCCCGATAGTTGGAGGTGGGCGTCGCGAACCTGCACTTGCAAGTGGCTCGGCGGGAGCTCGTAGTGAACGCGGGTGTTAATGGGCGATTCGATCGAAACTTCGGCTCCGGTTTCGGAGCCGCCTCGCCACGCGTTTTCCTGTTCGTCCACGAACAAATCGGATGCATCGACCGTAGCTCTTGGCATGGTTCCAGAAAAACCGACGGCGACGAGATTGGATGCCGCGGTTCGGCCTTGACTGACCGCACTGGTGGCGCTTGTGGCCTCATCCCACTGCTTGGGTGGCTCCTTCGCCGCGTAGGTGAACGCGGACGACTCGCCGGGCCGAGAAAACTCGTACCGGCTGGTCCACGACCAGTTCAATTGGATCTGTTCGGCCTCCAAAGACCATGCGAATCCCTTCTCAGCGTCGTTTGGCGGGACAAAGACAAGCGCATGTTGTCGAGGGCCCGCGGCCGCCAAGTCCCCACGAAACACGGCGGATGAGAATTCGAAATCCGCCATTGACGAATCCGCCGCCACGGAAGGGAAGAGAAGGAGGGCCATCACCAATGTGAGTGGCCCCAGGGCTCGTTTAGAGCGGTTCCAGGCACGCATCAATGTCCAAGTAGAAGTCGGGCGGGACTTGCCATGGATCGACGCCAGCACACGGCCCTGCCGTGACGCTACCATCGTCTTGGACCTCCGGTTCGTTGTCCGCGGCGACGGTCGGCGTCCCGAGGACAAGGACCATGACGGCGAGAGCGGCTGCGGTCGCGATGCGGGCCTTCCGGGTTGCGGGTTTGTGTTGCAACTGGGGGTCACCCAGACCCCAAGCATGGAAGGAGTTGGGAGAGGCTTCTCTTCCACTCGGTAACATTGCCCCGGCGCGTTCAAAGGTGGTCTTCGCCTCCCTGAGCG
>CAYOZB010000008.1:0-38448 GCA_964408365.1 uncultured Halobacteriales archaeon
CATGACTTCGAGGAACGGTTTGCGGTTCTCCTCGTAGAGTTCGAACGCGCCCTTCACTTTCGCCATCTCGACGCTCGTGAGGAACGCTTCGCCGTGCATGAGTCCCGTGATCGCGGCCGCGACGGCGCGGCCTTCGGGGCCGTTGTAGGGCATGCCCATGCACATGAGCAATGTTCCGAGGTTGGCGTACCCCAGGCCGAGGGGCCGGGTCTTGTGGGTCATCTCCGCGATGGTCTTCGAGGGGTAGCTGAAGAGGTCGACGCCGATCTCCTGCGCGATGAACATGATCCGGTTCGCGTGACGGTACCCTTCGACGTCGAAGCCGAGCGTGTCGTCGAAGAACTTCATCAGGTTCACGGACGACAGGTTGCAACTGGTTTCGTCCAAAAAAACAAATTCACTGCATGGGTTCGTCGCGTAGATCTTGTCTGTGTTCTTGCAGGTGTGCCATTTTTGGATCGTGTCGTCGTACTGGACGCCCGGGTCCGCGCATTCCCACGCGGCTTTGGCGATCTTGTTCCACAGGTCCAATGCCTTGATGGTCTTCTTCGGACCCTTGGCCGTGCGCGGGATGAGGCTCCAGTCCTTGTTCTCCTTGACCGCGTTGAGGAACGAGTCCGTGACGCGGACGGAGTTGTTGCTATTCTGCCCGGAGACGGTCTGGTAGGCTTCGCCGTTGAAGTCGGGGCGTCCCTGCGTGTCCAACCCGACGCCTGCTTCGAGGAGGATCTTGGCTTTCTTTTCCTCGTGGGCTTTCCATCCGATGAATTCTTCGATGTCCGGGTGATCGACGTCGACGATGACCATCTTCGCCGCGCGTCGGGTGGTGCCGCCGGACTTGACGGAGCCGGCGTTGGCGTCGAGGATCTTCAGGAACGACAACAGTCCGCTCGACTTGCCGCCCGAGGAGAGGGGTTCGTCCTTGCCGCGGATGCGACTGAAGTTGGTGCCCGTGCCCGAGCCGCCTTTGAACAAGCGGGCTTCCTTGGCGACAAGGTCCATGATGCCGTTCTCGCCGTTGATGTTGTCTTCGACCCTCTGAATGAAGCAAGCCGCGCCTTGCGGACGCAGGTAGTAGTTCTTCTCGACGTGGACGCCGCCTTGGTCCATGTTCCAGGCCCAGTTGTCGCCGTCTTTGGTGATGCCGTGGTGGTGGTAGTGGCCGACGTTGAACCAGACGGGGCTGTTGAAGGCCGCGCGCTGGGTGATGAGCAAGTAGCGGAGTTCGTCCTCGAACGCTTGGGCGTCCTGGAGGGAGGTGAAGTAACCGTATTGTTCGCCGAACTTGCGGAACGTGGTGACGATGCGGTCGACGACCTCGCGGGCGGTGGTCTCGGGTCCGAATTCGCCGGTCTTCGGGTTCTTGATGCCTGCGCGGCGGAAGTATTTCGATGCGAGGATGTCGGTCGCGAGTTGCGACCAGGTGCTCGGGACCTCGACGTTCTCTTGTTTGAAGACGATGCGTCCGTCGGGTTCCGTGATCATGCTGGTGCGATGGACCCACTCGATCTGTCCGTAGATGTCCTCGCCGGGGTGCGTGAAGAAACGCTTGACTTGGAGCCCGTTCGTTGTGTGAAGGGCGCGCTTGGCTGTATTGTCCATGGTTCCACCTGATCCTTGGAGGTTGATGGGCTTCTTGGTAACCACGTTTACCTTGACCTGTCCGGCTTCGCTGGACGGATTTGGCTCACGGCTCGGCTTAGCGTCTTTGATTCCCATCCCATTCCCTCCGCCTAGTGCGGTTCCACGAGCAGGGCGACGAAAATCGTCCCGCGCGAGGAGGATTTCTCGGGACGCGGCGGGGGCGTTATCTGGGTTTTGTTACCAGGTCTCTTCGTTTGCAGCCGGTCCAGCACGTCGAACGTTACCAGGTTTGTTACCTATTCCCCAGGAAACAGTTGAAATCGCGGTTTCCAAATGAAGTCGGAGTTCCGCTGGAGCCCGTCCGCCGAGACTAAAGCCCTGTCCACATGTTCACGACTTCGTGGCGCGCGGTTTCGCACTCACGAATGCCGAAATTTACACAAGCGATCCCTCCTCGCCGCGCGCCGAAGCCCTCCTCGTCCTAGGTCAACGGGTGGCCCTCGTCGGGACCGAAACGAAGATTCTCGCAAGGGCCAAGAAGGAAGGCGTCCCGATCCAGGACCTTCGCGGCAAGGCGGTCACGCCGGGCATCATCGATTCGCACACGCACCTCATCCACCAGGGATTGCTTCGGGAACGGCTCGACCTGCGCGAAACCAAAAGCCTCGAGGAAGCCCTCGGTCTGGTCCGCCGTGCCGTCAAGCGGCAACGCACGAATGACCTTTTTCTCGCGGAACGCTGGGATGAGAGCCGTTGGAAGGAGAAACGCTACCCCAAACTGGCAGAGCTCAACGACATCAGCACGACCATCCCGATCGTGATGCGCAGAGTCGACGGCCACATCGCCGTGGCCAACGACGCCGCCTGCCGCATCCTCGGCCCGTTGACTCCCGGCGTCGACCCGTTGGAAGGGCTGCTCATCGAGGAAGCGTCGCTCAACCTCAACCAACTGTTTCCCACGCCGGTCGACCAGACCGAGCGCGCGTTGGCGCACGGGCAGAAGCAGTCGCTGAAATTGGGGGTCACGACGGTCCACGATTTTGTCGTGCCCAACTATCTGCGCGCCTATCAGCGCTTGCACGCGCAGGGACGGTTCGCGATGCGGGCGCATCTGAGTCTGTACGTCGAGTTCCTAGACGGGCTTGAACGGGCCGGACTCGCCGCTGGTTGGGGGGACGAACGGTTGCGCCTCCACGGCATCAAAGTCTTCGGCGACGGATCCCTCGGCGGCCACACGGCGGCGCTCCACGAGCCCTACAACGACACCGGCGGGCGAGGTAAACTGAATTGGACCGACGGGGCGTTGGTCGAAGTGTTCCGTCGCGCGCATGCGTCGGACCTACACATCTCCGCCCATGCCATCGGCGACGCGGCGATCGACCAGGTCGCCCGGACGTTCCAGTCGCTCAAGAGCCGGAAGCGCCGTCACCGGATCGAACACTTCGAACTACACACGGACGAGTCCGTTGAGATCCTCCAGAGAAACCGACTCGTCGCTTCGATGCAGCCGAACTTTGTCGGCGAATGGAGCCGACCCGGCGGCATGTACCACAAACGCCTCGGCGCATCCCGGAACCGCCACAACAACGAGTTCAAAGCTCTCCTCAAGCAGGGCGTGGCCGTGGCGTTCGGGAGCGACTGCATGCCCTTCGATCCCTGGTTCGGCATCCAATCCTGCGTGACGGCCCCGTTCGCGGCCCAACGGTTGTCCTTCACCGAGGCGTTGGGCGCCTACACACGCGGAAGCGCGTGGGGCATCGGCCGCGAACACGACCTCGGGGCCTTGAAGGCGGGTTACCTGGCCGACCTCAACATTTTGACCCTGGACCCTCGGAAACCGGGCAATGCCAAGGTGTTGGCCACGTACGTGGATGGCCAACGGGTCCCATCCTGAGGGGAGGTTTCCGCCTGGCCCGGGCGCGAAGGTCGCCGTATTTCAACTTGTAGACCAAGCCATAAGAGCAAGGCGCCGGCGAAGGCCTGAGTATGGCCCGGGGCAATGAGTCCAACGATAGGGGCAGCGATGACCCTCCTCGGCTCCGGCGCATCCCGCCGCCCAGCATCATGCGTTCGATCGGGTTCACCCTCAAATCGGACATTTGGAAGAACAAGCAACGCATGTGGACCCTCTTCACCGTCTCTGCACTTCTCATCTCGTTCCTCGCCGGCATCGTGTACTATTGGAACCAGCGCGACATCGCCCCGGACGAGGATCACATCGAGATCTACATGACCGACCTGCCCGCGAACTTCACGCGGGTCGACGTCGTTCTCGCCGGCGTGTACATTGGTGCGGCGAACCACAGCCTCACCTTGGAAAAACCCGCCTTTGACCTGCTTTCGCTTCGCGGCCCCGAGGGCGCTTTGCGCGTCGCCAGTGGAAACGTACCTCGCGGCAACCATTCCGAAGTCCGCATCGTCTTCGAATCGGCCCACGTTTCGCTCAATGGCGCCTCCATCGCGCTCGACCTCCCGGACCCGGTGCTTCTCATCGGCCACGCCCTGGGTTTGGGCACGCACGACGGCAGCGCATTCCTGTTCGACATCAACCTCGACGAAAGCATCGTCGCGACCGACCACGGCCTCGCATTCCGGCCCACCGTGGACGCGTTGTACATCCACCACTACGGCGGACCCGGGTCCTCCGTCATCCCGGGCGGCTCCAGCGGCGAATTCCGACCCATCTTCGACCTGCCGATCGCGCCGGAGAAGGAGATCCTCTCGAAAGACAAGCCGAGCATCGCGCCCGCCGGCAACCCCTTCAACAGCATCAGTCGCGGACCCACCACCTCCACGAGCAGCCGGTTCACGTGGAACCCCCCCACGACCAGCACCACGACGACGTCGCCTCCGGGCTCGACCGCCAGCGATCCGATGCCCGAGACCACGCAGACCTCGAACGCCCTCCCAACCCCCGGCGACATCAACTCGGTGCCTGAGGATCCGGGGGAGCCCGGCGGATGGTTCGTCCGATTCCTCCCTGACGAGGAAGACCAAGCGGCGCTTGTTGCGTTGGTCGAATCGACCGGAGCGACGGTCGTGTTCATGTTCGGGTCCGAAAACGCCGCCTACATCTTCGCCACGCCCGCCCAGGCCGAAGCCTTGAGCGAACTCCCCGGCGTGCTGTACGTCGAAGCGGACCAAGCCGTCGTCCTCAATATGCAAAGCAGCACGAAGGCCATCCGCCTGCCCGAGCTCCAGAACCCGCTCCTCGGTCTTCGGGATGCGCAAGGCAACACCCTCGACGGACGCGGCATCGGCGTCGCCATCATCGACCTCGGCTTCGACGGCACGCACTCCGATCTCCAACACCATGCTCTCTCCCAAAACCCGGCGCTCCTTGCCAACTACAAGGTCGAAAGTCTCTTCACCGTCGACCTTGCCACGACGGACCAAACCTCCGGTCACGGCACCCACGTGGCGGCAATTCTGGCTGGACGGGGCGTCGCCGACCCCACCCAACGCGGCATCGCCTACGCGTCCGGCGTCTACGGGTTCGCCATCGGAGAAATGTCCACCACGCTCTGGCCCAACGTCGCCCTCGACTGGCTCGTCAAGAACCATGACCTCGTCGACCCGCCGATCCGCGTCGTCTCCAACTCGTGGGGCAGCGGCTCGGCCTACGATCCCGACTCCCTCACCACCCAACTCATCGAGCAACTCGTCGACGAAGGCGTCGTCGTCGTCTTCTCGGCCGGAAACGGCGGAGGAGACGGATCGATCCGCGCAACCACGAGCCAATGCCAGATCCCGAAAGAAGGCGTCATCTGTGTCGCCGCCTTCGATGATTACAACATCGGGGCACGCGACGGAGCGATCGCAGGCTATTCCAGCCGCGGCAAGCTCTCCGAGACCCAATCCTGGCCCGACATCTCCGCCCCGGGCTCCAACATCCGCTCCGCCCGCCCGCTCTTCGGACAGACGACGGGCTTCGGCATCGTGCCCTACGAGACCCTCAGCGGCACCTCGATGGCCGCCCCGCACGTCGCGGGCGCTGCCGTCTTGATGCTCCAGGCCAACCCGGGTCTCCTCCCGGCCGAGATCGAGGAGATCCTCGAGTCGACCGCGTACAAGTACAGCAACGGCGGATCCTACACGGCGTCCGCCGACTACCGGTTCGACGGTTCGCACTACGCGAAAGGCCACGGACTCCTCGACATTTTTGCAGCCGTGCAGCAAGCGAAGCTCGCGTGAAGAGTCCGCCCGCCGAGATCCAAAATTCGCCCGGCCTTGGCGCCTAAACTTAGGCGCCGAAGAAATGCCTGGGATTGATTCGGGTGCCCTTCGCGAATCGTTTGGCGTCCAACGTTAGGCGCCACAAATCGGCGCGCGTGATGGTTGGGAGCCCGCCGTGTGACGCCGGGCGCGCCCTTGGCGCCTAAATTTAGGCGCCGCACGGCCACGCAATGAGCCGCGAGGCCAACTTTTCCTCAGGAATGGAAAGGAGTGGCCCCAACGAGAGGGACGTCCCTGGGGCCGCGGGTGGGGGGCTGGGACGTTTTCAATCGGACTGAAGGGAGGGTCGCTGGATCGCGATGTCCCACACGCCATTGCATTCACGGGCGACGAATTGGCCGCTCTCGCCGCGCGCCGGCAATGGATACGTCAGATGGAGATTGCCGCGACCGGGGATCGAACGCACCGTGAGCATCTTGTCATTCACGAGCACTACGGTGTCGGCCAAGCGGACGCCCGGCATCGCGAGGGTCACAAGGAGCCGGTCCCGGGCGATCCGGACTTCGGCAAGGGGCGCTTCAGGCGTAGACGTGTTCGCGGGCACGACGTGGGTCTTGCGGAAGGGTTCGGACATTCGAGGTCACCGAACATCTCCTCGGTCGGGTGGATATTAACTGAGACTGGATTCGACCGTGAAACGACGCGGCGTCCGCGGTTCGGACCAAGTTGTAGTGCCTGAATTCAGGCATTACAAGACACAATCAGTCGACGTGGCCCGGCATTGCTTCCATGTCGAGCGTCACCGCGTACAATCCCGTGTGCACGTCCGCAACGTAAGCGATGCCGTTGAGGACCTCGGAGTCGAACACCAACGGCACCTGCGTCAAGTCGAACCCACACACGACGTTCGGTTTCGGGTACGCGGCTTCCGCCGACCGTGGCTGGTAGCCGCCATTGTCGTTGTGCGGAAGGTAATACCCCATGATCTCCGGGTTCTCGGACTTCGCGTACGTGGAGATGTTGAGCACCCAGATGCCGCCGTGATAGTGGCTGAGGTACACGAGACCGTTCTCGACCCGCGGGTTATGGGTGGAGAAGATGAGTTGTCCGCCGAAATTGCTCACAGCGGGCGAGCTCGGGACGCCCGCGTTGGCGGCCTTGCCGCCCGGGTTCGTCCAGTTGCCGATGCGATACATGGCTCCGAAGTCGGTCGCATCGATCACCCACAATGGACTCGGGTTGCCACGCCAATCTTCCGATTCTAGCACCACGATGCGGGAACCTTCCACCATCTCCATCGCGACCGCGTGCACGTAATGGTTCTTCGACTCGTTGACGTCCAACGCCCATTTCCCGAGGACTTCGGGTTTCGCGGGAGACGTGAGGTCGTACACGACGAGGTCCTTGACGTTCGCGACGTAGAGCGTCGGTATCCCGGTCACGGGGTCATCATAGGCCGCGGCGTCGTGGCCGATCGGGACGGATCCGGAGCCCACGAGCATCGGTTGGGGCCCGCTCGTATCGATCCGGTAGATGTTTCCGCCGCCGACGACGCTGCTGCCAAGCGCGTACACGTAGTCGACGCCGTCGACGCGGTGGATCGTCACACTGTGGACCCCCGCCCCGGGCAAGTAGTGCGCCACGACCGGACCGCGCTCCTTGTTCCGGAAATCGATGAGGTAAATGCCGGGACCCGCAGGACTCGTGTTGCCGGCGCAGTCCGTCGCCTCCGTGCCCAACACGATCCAGTTCGCATCGTCCGAGACTTCCATCGAACGGTCGCCGCCCAACCCGCCGGGCCACGCGTAGTGGAACGCGAACTCCGGTTTCTCCGGCTTGGCCAGGTTGAAGATGTACACGCCGCCCGTCACATCGACCGTCGCACCGTACGCGGCGACGAAGAGCCAACCGTTCTGGATGTCCACCGCGTGGGCTCCGCTCGATTTCAGCTGGTTGCCGCCGAGCGGATGGTGGTAAAGTTCCTTCATCCGCCACGAATATTCGTGGAGAGAGGCCAGGGTGTGGTCGTGGTCGAGGATCATCGGGTCGACGAAGTCGGCCGGCAGCTCCTGCTTCAATGGCGTCGAAACGACCGGCTCCGCCGGCTGCTCCGGCTCGTCGGGGCCGAAACAACCAGCAAGCGCGGCGACCGTAAGAGTTGCAACAAGGCTTAATGCGCGCGACACGGGGACTCAAGCCGACCTACGAGCCGACCCGCTATAAAAACGAAATGTAACCCCGCCTAACCCTGGACCGCGGAACCGTCGGAATCCAGCTTCACCACGTACAATCCGGTGTGCATGTCGGCGATGTACGCAATGCCATCCTGCACCTCGGCATCGAACACGATCGGCACCTGGGTGAGCTCGAACCCGCAACGCACGTTCGGCTTGGGATACGTTCCTTCCGACGAGCGGGGGACGAAGCCGCCGTTGTTGTCGTGCGGCAAATAATACCCCATCATCTCAGGCGCTTCGGCCTTCGCGTACGTGGACACGTTAAGCACCCACAATCCGCCGTGGTAGTGGCTGAGATAGACGAGTCCATTCTCGAGCCGCGGGTTGTGGGTGGAGAAAATGAGTTGTCCGTTGTAACTCGTGACGCCCGACACGCCCCCGCCCGCGACGCCCGCGTTCGCCGCCTTTTGGCCCGGGTTCGTCCAGTTGCCGATCCGTTCGATTGCACCAATGTCCGTCGCATCCAACACCCACAACGGGCTCGGGTTTCCGCGCCAGTCCTCCGATTCCAACGTGAGGATCCGGTGCCCCTCGACCATGTCCATCGCGATCGCGTGAACGTAATGGTTGGCGAACTCTTCCCGTGTCAACGCCCACTTCCCCATGAGCTTCGGCGAGTTGGCATCGCTGATGTCATACACCGTCAAGTCGGCGACGTTCGCCACGTACAAGATCGGGATGTTGAGCACCGGATCGTCGTACGCCGCCGCATCATGCTGGATCGGCACCGCGCCCACCGGCAACAACCGGGGCTTCACGCCCGACGTGTCGATGCGGAAAATGTTCTGACCATACGTCCCCGCGGTGGTGAACACGTAATCCACACCGTCGACGCGGTGGACCGTGATGCTGTGATACCCTTGCGACGGGAAATAATCCGCGATGTTCGGACCCGCTTCCTTGTCGCGGAAATCGATCAAGTAGAGCCCCGGGCCGAAGGGGTTGATGTGGCCCGCGCAGTCCTGCGACTCGGTGCCGAGGATAATCCAATTCCCATCATCCGTGACCTCCATCGAACGGTCACCGCCCACGTTTCCGAGCATCTGCAGATGCGAATGGAACTGCGGCTCCTCCGGGTTCCGGATGTCATAGATGTACACACCACCGGACACGTCCGCGGCGGCACCATACGCCGCGACGAAGAGCCAACCGTTCTGGATGTCGACGACGTGCGCTCCGCTCGACTTGAGGTTCGTCCCCCCAAGCGGGTGGTGGTAGAGTTCCTTCATGCGCCACGCATAGTCATGCAACGCGGCGGCCGAGTGATCGTGATCAAGGACCATCGGGTCAACAAAATCCGACGGCAACCCCGTGGGCTCCGGCGACGACACGGGCGCCGTGTCCGCCGGTGATCGGAAGCAACCTGAGAACGCCGCGATGAGAAGGACCACGCAAAGGATGGGAGCTCGGGACAAACGGTTCGCCTCGTGGACGCAAAGCCGCGCTACTAATACCTAGTGGCAACCGGACTGCACAACACTACTTTTTCGGGGCATCGCCCGCGACGCCCAGCATCGTGCGACGCTTCGTGTCCTTGACCACCACGATCTCCGGCTCATCGCTTGCGCGACTAGAACGCACGGGAGCTGGTCGCGCCGCGCCAGGTTTCTTCACGACGATCTCGGGCTGGGCGACCTTGAGCGGAGCGACCGGCTTCGCGCCGCCTTTCTTCACGACGACCTCGGACGCGGAGAGCTGTTTTCCTTTCGGGGTCGACGCGTTCGACGGCGACTTGAACACGAATCTGGACGCAGGAAGCTGTCTGCCTTTTCCAACCGGCGCGTTGCCCGGCTTTTTCACCACGATTTCCGACGCGGCCAACTGCTTGCCTTTCTTCATCGTCGGGTTCGATGGAGTCTTGAACACCAACTCGGAGGCGGGAAGTCGCTTTCCTTTCGGCGGAGCATTGGCGCCACCGGGGGGCCGCCTGATGATGGGCTCGTCGGCGCGACCGAACTTCACGGGCTTTCCCGGGGGCGGCTTGCCGAGGCGGACGATGGGTTCGCTGGCGCGGCCGAACCTGAGGGGCTTCTCGGGTTCGCGTCGGTCGAGCTCGACTTCGACGTTCCCGGCCGGACGGCGTTTGACTGGTTTGCCCGAGGATCGGTCGATCGGGATCTCGACGGCCTTGCCGCGCTTGTACTCGAGCTCCTTCGTGTTGCTCGGCTTGGCGAGGCGGACTTCGATGCTCGGCTCCGACCGGCGCTTCAACTTCAACGGCTTCGCGCTGGGTCGGTCCATTCGGACCTCGAAGTTGGGCGCGCCAAACTTCTGCGATCTGCCGCCTGCCTTCAGGCCGGGCTTGCGGATCTCGAAAAGTTCGTCCCCCCCACGGTACGCAAGGTGCTTTGTGCAATACTTGGAGCCGTCCTTCGCAAACTTCTCACAGAACTCGCCCGGAGCGGTCATGGCGCTGCAGGCTTTCTGCGCGACGTCCGCGACGACCTCAGGCTCGTCGGCGACCGCGGCGCCGACTTCGACCAGGATGGGCTTCCCCTTCCCGTCATCCCACGTTGCTTCGTAGCCCGAAGGAAGCTCGATCGCTTGCGCGCCAGGAGGCGCAGCTTTGGAAAAGAACCGGGAGTCGCCGCGTCGGTACAACGTGTACCCGCGAAACTGGTACGCCGGCGCGGGGGCCATCGGCGTCGGAAACACGATCGGCTGCGTGCGCGACGGTTCGACGACGAGTTCCGGTTCGGGCTCCGACAACGCCTGCGACGAGCGGCGTTCACTGGCCGCCAAGGCAGCGGCCACCTTCTTGGCGATCTCATCGTCACTCCTGGGGAAGATCTTGGTGCCCGCTCCCATCAACCAGTACACGAGCAGGGCCGTGCCGTAGAGCGTCAACGTGGCGTAGAGCCACACCTCATCGAGGCCACCCTGTACGGTATACATGGCAACCAGCGACGCCACGAGGGCCGCTGTCAAGATCGTGAGGACAAACCAACGGATAACGGAACGACGCGCCACGCCAACCCACGCCCTTTGCAAACCGATGCGAGCCTGCGGTACTTAAACTCGTAGGCGCGTGGTCGGACGGGCTTCCACGAACCAACGTGGGAACCCGGTTTAGTTCTTGATCGTCACGCCGCCGAAGGCCGCCGTGGCGTTGACCTCAAGCACATGCGTCGACGTTTGATCGGGTGGCATCGGGACGGTCGTGTTCTCGATTCCGCCCAAGATCGGCCGCGCATTCACCACCACGCGCCAACTCGTCGGCACAAGGATCTCGATGCCGCCGAAGATCGCGCTCGCGTCGAGCCGCGCACCGGTCGCTGCCAGTTCGGCGCCCCGCAGATCGATCTTGGCTCCGCCGAACGCGACGTCGACCTTGCCGCCCTTGAACTCCCGCGAGCGAACGACTTCCTCGGCTCCCGCAAAATAAGCGGACACACGGACCGAGTCCGCACCCGCCCCCGGCACGGGCGTCCCGGTCCGGACGCTGCGTCGTGGCATCCGGGGCACGAGGATCAGGATCCCGATCGCGATGATGGCGATGGGCCACGCGTAACTGAACCAGTTCCCAGGCAGCCAACCCACATTGCGCGCAAGGAACACCGCCCCGACGCCCATCACGATGAGGGCTCCGGTCAGGTGACGCGGACGCGACGCCAGCATGCCAATGCCGACCGCGATCAAGATCAGGGGCCAATATGTGCTGACCACATCGCCGAACTCGAGGATTTTTCGTGCATCAAGGAAGAGGCCGATGCCGACCAGGACCACGAGGAGGCCTGCCACGACCCGTCCCGACATGGGAACGGTGGATTTCGTGCCGACGGATAACGTGGTAGCTCTCGTTGCGGCACACCAACCCTGCGACCTGGACGACCCAGTCCGAGCTTGGCTCGCCCAAGCCCACCCAGCGGCCACCCGCGCGCCCACCCGCCGAAAACGCGGGCATGGACCATGGTGTCCTCATAACCAAAAGCCGCGGAACCACCGGGTTTAACGCTTGAACGCTATCGAGGGGAGACACGCTTGCCATCCCGTAGCGTACCCGGACTTGTCGTAGGGCTCACACGGCTCGCCCGATGGTCAGCGATTTTCGTGGCCGGCTGCGGCCTCCTCACCACCCTCGGATGGTTCACGGGGATCCCCCTCCTCCAAAGCCTGGCCTTGGGCAAAGCCCCCATGGACCCGACGACGGGCGTCGCACTCATGTTCGCCGGCGTCTCCCTCTTCCTCCTCCAACCTTCCCCGGGCGCAGCCGCACCAAAAACCAAGATCCAAGTCACCGGCCAACTCGCCGCCGCCACCGCCGCCCTCTTCGGACTCGTTCGACTGCTCGGTCACCTCACAAGCAACAACATCACCCTCATCGAGGGCCTCGTCTCCGAACGATTCTTCGCCCCACAGATGCCGGCGACCACGGCGTTCCACCTCTTCCTCGCCGGCGCAGCACTCCTCCTCATCGACTGGGAAACCCGACGCGGAGACCGCGCATCACAATACCTCGTGATGACGCCGATCTTCGTTTCCATCCTCTCCCTCATCCTCTACGCCTACGGGTTCCAAAACCAGACCGGCGCCGGACGAAACGTCCCCATGGTCCTCCCCGTCGCCGTGACCTTCTTCGCGCTCTGCTTCGGCGTCCTCTCCACCTACCCCGACCGCGGAGTGATGACGCTCATCACCCGACAAGACCCAGGAAGCGCCCTCGCGCGGTACCTCTTGCCGGCCGCGTTGGGCATCCCCGCCTTGCTGGGAGGGCTTCGATCGATCGGGCTGCGCCTCGGCCTCTTCGACCCAGGCACCGGCTTCACCATGATGTACGTCTCCACCGTCCTCGTCTTCACGGTCGTCATCGGCATGACCGGCTACTTCGTCAACCGCACCGAAGGCAGCCGACGACTCATGGAAGGACGGCTCGCCACCCAATACGCCACCGTCTTCGCGCTCGCCGAATCCAAACCCGTCTCCGAAACGATCCCCAAACTCCTCGACGCCATCGGCACGAGCCAAGGCTGGCTCTTTGGCGCATACTGGACCCGAACGAACGCCGCGAGCCGGCTCGAAGTCAGCGACACCTGGACGACCGGCGCGCGCGACCTCGAAACCCTCGCCTTGCTCAGCCGCTCCACGACGTTCGAAGGCGACCACGGGTTCCCCGCACGCGTCTTCGCCTCCGCCAATTCCGCCTGGAAATCCGGGCCCTCCCACGAGACGGAGCAAGAACGCGACGCCGCCGCGCGCCGCGTCGGCCTACACCAAGCGGTCGGATTCCCGATCGTGGGCGGCTCCGGCGTCGTCGGCGTGATGGAATTCCAAGGACGGGAACCCCACGCGCGCGACCCCGACCTGTTGCGCATGTACGACGCCATCGGCCGGCAGATCGGACAATTCATCGACCGCAAAGAGGCCGAAGCCGCATTGGAACGCGCGAAGGCCGCCGCCGAAGCCGCCACCCACGCCAAATCGATCTTCGTCGCCAACATGAGCCACGAGATCCGCACGCCGCTCAACGCCATCATCGGCATGAGCCAACTCCTGCTGGGCACCAAGATGGACGACCAGCAACGCGACTTCTTGGAAACAATCCGCGTCAGCGGCGAATCCCTCCTTCACTTGATCAGCGACATCCTCGACTTCTCCAAGATCGAATCCGGAAAACTCGAGATCGAATCCCACCCGTTCTCGGTCGCCGAACTCGTCGAAAGTTCCCTCAGCATCGTCGCCCAGCGCGGCGTCGAAAAGGGCATCGAGATCGCCTACTCCGTGCAAGACAACGTGCCGCCCGGACTCATCGGCGACTCGACCCGGGTCCGACAGATCCTCGTCAACCTGCTCTCCAACGCAGTGAAATTCACCAACGAAGGCAGCGTCACGGTCACCGCGAGCGGCCGAATGCTCGAGGGAGGCGAACACGAGATCCAGTTCGACGTCGGCGACACCGGGGTCGGGATCCCCGAAGACCGCATGGACCGGCTCTTCAAGTCCTTCAGCCAGGTCGACTCCTCCACGACCCGCGTCTACGGCGGTACCGGCCTGGGTCTTGCGATCAGCAAGCGCCTGACCGAAATCATGGGCGGCCGCATCTGGGTCGAGAGCGAACTCGGAAAAGGGTCCGTCTTCCATTTCACCATCCGCGGCAAACCCGGCGTCCCCCCGGGCGGGCACACCCTCAACGAACCCGTCCCCTTGCTCTCTGGAAAGAAAGTGCTCATCGTCGACGACAACCAGGTCAACCGGCAACTCGTGCGCATCCAGGCCGAACGGTGGGGCATGACGACCCAGGAAACGGCGAGTCCCCGCGAAGCGCTGCACTGGGTCAAAGCCGGCATCGATTACGACCTCATCGCCCTCGACTACAAGATGCCCGAGATGCACGGCATCGACCTCGCCAAGGAGATCGCCAAGGTCCCTGGCCGCGAGACCACGCCCCTCTTGCTCCTCACGTCGGTCCGCATGTCGCGCTCGGAAGCCGCCGAACTCGGGGCGAACTTCCAAAGCGTCCTCATCAAACCCCTCCGTCTTTCCCATTTGCTCGACGCCGTCATGTCCGCGATCGGCGGCGCCTTCCTCCCGCTCAACACCGAGCCAGACCCCCAGACCATCCCCTTGACGACGCGACCCGACGTCCCCGGCCCGGCCAACGGGGCCTCCCTCGTCCGCGTCCTCGTCGCCGAGGACAACCCCGTCAACCAGAAAGTCGCCGGCTACATGCTCAAACGGCTCGGCATCTCCCCCGACATCGTCGAGAACGGCATCAAAGCCCTCGAAGCTGTAGAAAAAAAACCGTACGACGTCATCTTGATGGACGTCCAGATGCCCGAAATGGACGGACTCGAAGCCACCCGCCGCATCTGCCAGAAATGGTCCCGCAAGGAGCGTCCATGGATCATCGCCATGACCGCCGGCGCACTCGCGGCAGACCGCGAGAGGTGCATGGCTGCCGGAATGGACGACTACCTCACGAAGCCGATCCGCATCGCGGAGCTAGAACAGGCCCTCAAACGGGTCCCGCGCCTTGCGCACCAGATCAAAGTCCGGGGTTGAACACGTTGACGGAAGCAGTGCTCGAGACCGCCATGTTGGAACGACTCTCCCAAGAACTGGGAGGCGACCGGGAACCTGTGCGTGATCTCATCCAGTCGTACCTCCACGAGGCGCCCATCACGCTCGCGCGCGTACGCTCCGCGGTCGAACGCGGATCCGGGACCGACCTCGCCAGCGCCGCTCACTCGCTGAAGTCGTCGAGCGCCATGCTCGGAGCGAAGGCGGTCTCCGACCTCGCGGTCGAGCTCGAGGAGATCGGTCGCTCCGGTTCCCTCGAGGGCGCTTCGGAACGCCTCGCAGCCCTGAACCACCTGTTCCCACGCGTGGAGCAGGCGCTCCGGGGCTGGATGGCTCAGTAAGCGCCGCCGGGGACGCCACGCGGGGTTCTCGGAGACGGGCTTACACGAAAACGGTCAGATACGCGGCGTACGAGATGATGATGAGGATGAACATGTGCTTCATGCCGGCCGCGATGCTGCCGTCGGAGATCATTCCGGCGATCAGCCCGTTGCCGAAGGCCTGGATGAGGAGCCCCTCGAAGTAGAGGTCCTTGATGGCGCGCAGATCGATGCGGTTCGACGCGAACAGCGCGCTCGATGCGCCCGCTTGCGATGCGGCCGTGGTCGCTCCGAGAAGCTCAGGGAGGAACATGACGGAGAGGACCCCGAGCACTGCGAGGAATACGAAGAACACGATGTAGATGACGGCGATGTACGTCGACATCGCCTGTCGGCGGTCCTGGTCGAGAGACTTCTGTTGCTGGATGTCGACCGAGGTCGCCGTTAGGATGTCGCCGGTGTTGCCGCCCGAGACCGAGGTCTCGACGACGAGATTGGCGGCGCGCTTTACGAGTCGCGACGTGGTGCGTTCGCCGAAGCGTCGGAAGGCCTCCGCGAACGATAGGCCCCACGAGCACTGGATGGACATCTTCTGGATCTCTTTCGTGAGCGGGCCGTAATCCTTCTGCGCGGCCGATTGGAGGCTCTGGTGGAGGGGCAATCCGGCCTTCGACGTCTCTGCGAGGTCGCGAAGGAAGTCGGAGAGCCGCTCCTCGAGGTATCGCACGCGTCGCTGGCGTGCTTGGAGGAAGAACCCGATCGGGCCGGTGACGACGAGGAGCGCAGCGACGAGGAGTTCGACCCATGCGCGCGAGGAAAGTTGGATCCCGAAGAACCAGATGGCCTCGCCGTTGGCAAGGCGCCACGCGCCCGCTCCCAGGAGGCCGGCGATGAGAAGGCACGCGGAGATGAGCGCGATGGCGACCTTGCGTTCGGCGTCCATCTTGACGCGGTAGTGCGCCTTGCTCCTCTGGTAGGAGAGGAGTCCTGCGACGACGAAGAACGTGATCAGCGCAATCGGGAACACGAGAAGGAGCCGGACCCCGATGCTTTGAGGTAGGAAGCCGCCGACGTCGAAGAGTTGGTCAGCGGCCAGGACGAAGCCGAGACTGCCGATAAAGACGAACCCGGTGAAGCCCAGCGTGAAGATGATGGGGGACGCAGCGGTGAGGGAGGACATGCGTCCCGTGCGTCGGAAGAAGGCGATCTCGAACAGGGTCGGGATGCGGAACGTGAGCATCGCCGTGACGGCCTGGAGCGTCGCACCGGTCAGAAGCAGGTAGACGGCTTGGGTGTCAACGAGCTCGAAACGGGTGAAGAAGAGGAATCGGGTCTGTTCGACGAGGAGCGCGTTGAACCAGATGTAGACGTTGAATGCGGTCACGATGAAGATCGCGCCAAGGAGCGGCCGACCGATCGTCGGTCGGGGAAGGTTGATCCGTCGCTCGAGGAGGACGGCGGTCTGGAGTGCGATGAGAGCCGCTGGAAGCGCCCACATGTACCAGACCGCGTGGGGCGGCAGCACGGGCGTGATGAGGCCGAACAGGACGAACAGCGCGACGACCGCGATCGCGATCGACGAGATGACGGCGAGATTGAACAACGCAAGGAGGTAGAGCGCGATCTTCGCGACGAGCGGGTTGTGCTTGACGGGGATCGACTCGATCCGGATCGCAAGAGCGAGGCCCAGGAGCGAGGCCGTCGGGAGGAGGACCAACGCGATGGGGTTGGCCGGGTCCGGCGAGAGGAAAAGGGCCGTGATTCCGATCGCCAACGCGACGAACGGAGAGAGGATGAGGAGGACCGCGCGGTTCATGTCACACCTGCGGGCGCATTCGGTTGATCATCGCGGCGAACATGAAGTGCGAGGCGGGCATGACGAGGAAGATGATGATGCGCAACGCGTGCAACGGATCGAGCGATCGGCTGCTGAGAAGGGTCAAGACGCTCACGATGACGACCAAGAACAAGGGCCCCGCGACCGCGGTGACGAGGTAGGATTCCGACAAAACGCCGAGGCTTTCGAGGTACCCGCGTTGTGTGCGTCGGAGGCTTTCGCTCGCCTGTAGCGATCGTTGCAGGAAATAGTATTGGAGGTTGCCGCCACCCAAGATCGTCGCAACGGTTCCTTGAAGGAACTCCGAGAACTGACGCGAGGCCGATCGTCGAGACCCCTCCATCAATGCTTCGACCACGTCCGTGCCAAGGAGTTCGACGTCCCGGTAGATCCACCGGGCTTCTTCGGCGACGAGGTCGAACTCTTTCTGCTTCGAAAGCGCACCAAAGATCTTGTGCGGGATCACGCCCGCCGAGGCCAGCGACGAGACGAAGCTCAAGGCGTACGGGAGCGTCGCATCGATCCGCTTGCTGCGCGCCTGGATGCGGATCTGCGCATACGTCATCATGTAGAGGTAGCACAGAAGCCCCGCAAGGCCCCCTTGGACGCACGCGAGCGCGATCGCCGGTCCGAGCGGGAGCGTCCCCACCACATAGGCGGCAAAGATGCCTGCGCCGAACCCAAGGACGCCGGTGACAGCGACGACGAAGTACGCGAGCGCCAAGTAGGCGTGCGGGTGGACGAGGATCCGCGCCTTGAGAAAGTCCTGCGACATCTCCGGGTACTTCCGGATCGTCCGCGCGGCGAACGGGCCGAAGAGGCGGTACGAGAAACGTGTGACGAACCCGGTCAATTCGTTCCCTCGGTCTTGGTCCCCTTGGGACGCAACCGCTCGAGCTCAGCGTCGACCACGTCCGGTCGGTTCTCATAGGTCGAGAAGAGTTGGCCGATATCCGCGAAGCTCACGCCCGGCATGCCGACGAGCGTGTTGATGATCTCCGTGCGGCGCTTCATCTCCCGGTCGAGGTCCTTCGCGGTCCAGTTGTTGCGCTGGGCGATCTTCTGGAGCTTGTAGCTGCGTCCTGTGTAGTGGAGCTGGTCGGTCGTCGGGTTGCGAAGGAAGACCCCATGCGTCAAGAGTTCCTTGGAGGCGGGGTCGATGCCGACGATCTCGGCGACCTCCTGGATGCGCCGCTGTCGTCGACCGTTGACGTTGAGGAGCGCTTGGAGGAGGATGACGTCGAGCGACTGGATGACGATGCGCGGGATGTTGATCGGTTCGCTCTCCAACCGGTACACGACACTTCGCGGCGAGTCAGCGTGGATCGTGCCGAGGACCGTGTGGCCCGTCGCCATCGCTTGGAACGCGACGGTGGCTTCCTTGCCACGGACTTCACCGACGAGGATGTACTCGGGCCGTTGTCGCAATGCCGCGGTGAGAAGGTCGAACATGTCGACACGCTTGAGGTCGTTCCCACGGGTGCCGCCGCGGGTGACGGAGCGGACCCAGTTCTTGTGGGGAAGGTTGATCTCACGCGTGTCTTCGATCGAGACGATCTTCGCCTGGGGCGGGATGAAGAGCGAGATGGTGTTGAGCGTCGTGGTCTTTCCGGACGCGGTTCCTCCGGCGAGCATCACGTTCGCGCCGAACTGCACGACGATCCAGCAGTAGGCCAGGAGCTCCGCGCTCATGGTGCCCATGCGCACGAGGTCGATGGGACTAAGCGGATTGTCACGGAACCGTCGGACCGTGAACGTGGAGCCGTTGTCCGTGACCTCGCGTCCGAGCGTCGCCTGGAGACGACTGCCATCGGGCAAGGAGCTGTCTAGAAGCGGATCCGCGATCGTGATCTGCTTGCCCGAGCGTTGGGCCATCCGGATCACGAACCCGTCGAGTTCCTCCGAGGTGCGGAAAAAGACGTTCGATTCCATCGAGCCGTAGCGTCGGTGATAGAGGAACACGTTCGTGCCGGGGCCATCGCACGAGATGTCTTCGATGTCCGGGTCGTGCATCATGACGTCGACCGGCCCATAGCCCGTAAAGTCGCGTCGCAGGTAGTAGATGATGCGTTTGAGGCCTGTCTGGCTGAGGTCCATCCGGTAGTCGCGCACGACTTTCTTGACACGTTCGTCAAGGAGCGACAGGCTCTCTTCGGCGACAGCCCGCTCGATGATCTCGAGCTCGACGTCGAGTGTCCGAAGCAGGACCTCCTTCACGAATCCCAACGCGCGCGTCTCGCGTTCGTCGAGCGGTGGTTCGATGAGCGCGTAGAGATGGCGTGCGCGCTGGGTGTCCAAGTAGACGCGCGAGTAGGAGGTGCCTGGTTCGTATTCGCGGAGTTTGATCTCGTTGTTGCCGGGCTCGAGCGGGGGGACCGGGGTGACGGCCCCTTCCACGAGCGGCGACCTCCCAAGGAACCAGGCGAACCACCCGCTCTTGCGTCGAGCGACCGGCGCCTTGGAACCTTTCTGTTTCTCTGGGGGTGCAGATGCCGCGGGGGCCGGCGGGGCCTCGACAGGCTGTTGGATGGGCGGTGGAAGTGTTCCCGCCGTCGAGCCGTTGCCGTTGATCTGCTCTGGGGGCGAAATGGGATTTCCCCCAACATCGGCGACGGTTTGGGCCACCTTCTTTCCCTCGGCTGGGGCTGGCCGCGACGGCGCGACCTCGGTGCTCGTGAGCCCCGTCGCCGGCCCGACGGGAGACGGTCGCGAGGATGATTCTTCCTGGAGCTTGGAACTGCGTTCCGTCGCGGAACGCATCGGCGCAGCCCGCGCTCCGGTCTTCCCAGCCGTCTCGGTCTGGTCGACCGCCGGAGGCGTCCCGGAAGCCGCTCGGGGCTCGGCGAAGGGTAGGGGCTCGGGGGCGCTCACTGAGGGCCACGGGCTGTCGCTCTCCTCAATGGGTCCATCGGGCTTGATCCCGAGGAGCGCATCGAGCTCGTGCGGCAACTCGACCCGTTCTGCGTTGGCGTTGCCTGGCGGTGCATGAAAGTCGACTTCACCGGGTCCGACTTCGATCCAGTTCCTGTCGTGGCCCTCGTCGATGGGCCGGGGCGATTCTGTGGGCGGGTCCTCGGTTTCGATTCCCTCGGCAAGGGGCAGGTCGGCCTCCGGCGTTACCCCCCTGTTGGCTTCGGAGGCATGAGCGTCCGCTCCGCTGCCAGTAAACTTTGTACGACGAGCATTCCGTGAGGCCGGTTGCCCCGGTTCCGACCCAGCCTCCCCACCCGTCGACTCCTGGGGGTCTTCCGCCTTTTTCGGGGAAGGGCCCCCCTTGGAGGGACTTCGCACGCTCGAACGACAGTTCCGGTCGGTATAATCTTATCTCCTAGTACCCATCCCCAAGGTCCGCATGCGGCGTGGGTTCGGGAGTGGCGAGACGGCCGTCTCCGATGTGATCGGGACGGTCTTACTGTTGGGCATCACAGTCGGCGCCTTCTCCGTGCTAGCCGTCGCCGTCCTTGACCAGTTCGAACGCAGTCCTCCTCCGGCACGCGTCGAGTTCCGTGTGGATACGGCCAACCAACGCACTTCCATCACGTCGGTCTGGGGAGAGCCGCTTGGGTTGGACGACACGCAGCTTATCTACTCCCTTGATGGGGTCCGAACGACGCGCGACTTTTCCAACGCGACGATCCGAGGGAACCTCACCCAGCGGGCGGCGGGGTCCAACGAGAGTTGGGAGGTCGGCGAATCCCTGCGGCTTGCGTGCCCAGCCTTGGGCTCGTGCGCACACCCTGGCCGCAACGTGACGAACGTCAGTGTCATCCAGTTCAGCTCGAACAGCGTGGTTTTTTCCTCCGAGCCCGGCGTCTCGCGCGGCGCCCTGATCAACCCGGTCGCCGACCTCGTCGTCACCATCGTGAGCATCGTGAACCCGGACCCCAGCTTGCCCAATTTG
Source organism: uncultured Halobacteriales archaeon (assembly GCA_964408365.1). GTDB lineage: Archaea > Thermoplasmatota > E2 > JACPAO01 > JACPAO01 > JACPAO01. The sequence goes on from CAYOZB010000008.1 coordinate 21,073, forward strand.
GGTAACCATTACTACGATGGCGGCGACCTTAGGATTACCGCCAAAGTGGCGAACGTGGGCGTAATTGCGACGCCCAATGGCGGCACGTTCCAGGTGACATTCCTGGTCGACGCGACAAGCTTTCCTCCCTATACGCATTCCACGTTTCTTGGACCTGGGGATTCGTTCATTACAAGCGTGACGGTTGACAAAAGCCTCCTTGATCTTGGGCCGCATAGTCTTCGCGTGCGGGTCAACGCAAGTATGTCCTTCCTAGAAGCCGGGTACACGAACAACGAGGCGACCTCCTCAATTGAGATTGTTTCGACCGTTTTCGACCCTGGTTTTCCTTACCTCGACCACCCTGATGGCGAAATCTGGTATAGCCCCTACAGCCCCGACCCCAACATCACCGCCGACTCCGCGATCGATGTCACCGAAGTCCTCGACGGCGAATACACCGCAGTCGGCACCTGGAACCTCGTTATCCCGCCTTCCGTCGGGACCATCGAGACCGGCTTGGCCGATATCCGGTTCGAGGCACCGCTGGACGTGATCATCGGCGCGAACCTTACGACGACTAGCGAAAAAAGGATCTTCATTGATGCTGGCGAGGACATCGATTTGTCGTCCTCTCAATTCGTGTCCAGCGATCACGACCTAGAACTCGACGCCTCCGGAATCATTGACGTGTCGGGCGTCGTGCTGAATTCCGAGAGGAACTCAATCCGATTGGACACCCCCGGACAGGTCCTGGCCATTGGCGCCTACTTTTACGATCCGGGCCTTCCAGCCTCCGCCTGGACCGAGAACCTTTACATCGGCATCGACCTCGACGGGCCCGTGAACCTCACCGGAGCCACGATCGCGGTTCGACGGGAGATCATTATCCGGTCTGATGGCGATGCCGATCTTCAGGGGGCAACTCTCAGCGCCGGGGACAACATCGAAGTAGACTCCGAGGGATCCAATCGCGAGATCCGTCTTCAAGGCGCCACGATTCGCGCCGGGTTCCTCAACGGCGCCCCCGTCGTAGGCAACCTGTTAATCGACCTCGATGATGATTCGGAGATGTTCCTAGAGGCCGCCCTACTCCAAGGGAACGACGCGATTACGCTGCGTGTGGAGGACGATCCGTTCCTTCGCATCCAGGGGCTAAAGGTCCAAAGGTTGAATGGGGCGGCGAGAAATGCGGACGTATCGGAGCAGGTGGCGGCACGGTTCCAAGACTCCGATGCCGTGGGCTGTACAGCTTCAGGAACCGTAGAGGGGGAGCTATGCTACCCTTAGAACGAATCCACGGGAGCGGATGCGGCAACGGCGTGACCCTGGTGCCTTTCACCCTCGCTGTGCAGGTCGATGACACCGCTCCCACGGCATGCGGCGCCGTCGAAGGGGTCGAGTACGCTTGTCCGTGAAGCTGCGGCGTGGACTCCGCGCGCAAGACGATGCCGTCTCCACCGTCGTTTCCGCCGTACTCGTCTTCAGCCTCCTCGTCGTCGTCCTTTCCGTCTACATGTCCCAGATCGTGCCCGAACAGATGGCGGACGCCGAGGCGGCCCACATGCGCCGCGTGGCCACTTCACTGGGAAACATCGCCGCCGAAACGAGCGGCGCAGTCGCGCTCCACCGGGAAGGGGAGTTCGTCACCCAAGTGGAACTCGGCACGGGCACCCTCGCAGGTCTCACCATGTTCCAATCCTCCGGCACGATGTCGGTCCAAGATTACGGCTTCTTCGCAAACTTCCTGTGTGGCGCGCCGCGACTGATCGCCCGGGACGGCCAAGCCGCGCCCGGTGGATCATTTGTGAACCTAACTCGACCGCCCACTACGAACATTTCCGAGCTCATCGTTCTCGACCTGAAAGTCACAAGCTACTCGTTTGGCGGCTCGGATCTGGCGACCCTGAAGTTCAAAGCCAATTCGAATCCGGGCGCCACGTTGGAGCTGAGGCTCCAGGACGGAAGTATTCGCGTTCGCACGTACGAAGGCGATAATATCACTGGGAACTTGGTTCTCGATCAGGCCGTGCAAACGGGACTAACCAGCGTAGAAATGTTTGTGATCCAAGGCCTCGACCCTGCCTACGGGTTTAGCACCATGCTGGCGAACGCTCAAGGGCCATTCACCATCGAAACCAGTTCGACCACCTCACAGGTGGAGGCTTACGGGGTCTACCGGACCATGATTGGGACAATTGGCCAGTTGGGCAGCGGCCGGGACCTCGCCTCTGGATTCCAACGGACCGTTAACCCCGCCGCTCTTGTGTTTGAACCGAGGAACTCCAAATTCATCGACCAGACGTACTCAATGGAGGGGGGTGCCGTCGTGTTGGCGCAGGAAACCGGCCAATATCTCAACCTGATCCCCTTTTCGCTCACCGTGGACCCCAACCTGGGTCCCGAAAACGACCTCTTGACGCTCTCCCTTGTCGACCTCACGGGCGCGGGCCAGGTCAGCGGGTCCCACCGCGTCACGGTGTCTGTTAGCGTGCGCGGACCCACCTCCTCGCTGCTGGAATGCACCAACCCGACCTTGCTCGTGTCCTCCGAGTACCCGTTCGCCTGGCACTCGGCCTGGAGCGATGCGCTTGTGAACGCTGGCCTCAACGAGACCTGGGCAAGGCTCAGCGGCGAACTCTTAACGGTTCGCTTGGAAGGAACGTGGAACGTGCTCCTCGAAGAGGCGCGTGTCGTCGTGAGGCTTACATGAGCATGGAACCTGACTTTGCCGAGGCCGAAGCGGATGCCGCCGCCAACGCCGAACCTGCTCCCCATATGCGCGCGGCTCGGAACGGGCCGGACATCGCCCGCGCCTCTAGCGGCGTCGCGGCCTATGCCCTTTTCTGGACAGCGGAGGGGACTTTGGGGCAGGTAGGCGAGGGCAGCGGCCTTGCGTCGCGGTTCCAACGAGGCGTGAATCCCGCATCCCTTGTATACCGGGCCGCCAAACACGGGTTCATGGACCAGATGTACTCCGTCGAAGGCGGTGGCCTGGTCCTGGGTCAAGACCACGGTCAATACCTCACCCTGGCCCCTTTCTCGATCACGTGATCTCATGACGAAAGAACTTCCAGAACGATTGCGCGAAGAGCGGGAGATGCTCCACCACCTTCGTGCCGAGCTCAACGGTGCGCCCGGTCCCGGCGGCCCTGACGTTCCGCGCGGACGGGACACGGATGCAAGCAAGGTCCCCCGCATATCAACCGGTGTTGGGGGCCTCGACGACATCATGAACGGCGGCATGCCGCGCGGCAACACCGTGCTCCTGGCCGGTTCAAGCGGCACCGGAAAGACGACGCTCGCGTTCCAGTTCCTGTGCGAGGGAGCCGCGCGTGGCGAGCCGGGTGCGTTCATCTCGGTCACCGAACCGACCGCGATGTTGAAGCGCAACCTCGCAAGCTACCAGTTCTTCAAGCAGGAATATCTCGACTCGGGCAAGATCAGCCTGCTCGACCTTCGCGCCGTCGCGCTCAAGATGGGACTCAAGGACGGTATGTTCCAGGGCGGCGAATACTTCGCTCTCGTCTCGACGCTCCAGAAGGTCTGCAAGGAACTGGGGCTCAAGCGACTCGTCATCGACTCCATCACGGCCGTGTGCCAGTGGCTCGTCGGACCCGTGCACGTGCGCGATTTCGTCTACCGCCTCGGCCTCGCGTTGAGCGATCTCAACTGCACGACGCTCTTGACGTCGGAGACGCCTCCTCGCGAGATCCGGTTCTCCATGTTCGGCGTCGAGGAATTCATCTCGGACGGGATCATCTTCCTCGGCGAAGAAGAGCAAGGCCGACAACTGGTGCGCACGCTCCAAGTGATCAAGATGCGCGGCACGTCGCATGAGCGATCGAAATATTTCATGGAGCTCACGCCCGACGGCATCAAACTCTTCGACCGGCTGCACTGGAGCCTGCGCACGTAGGTCTTAGGCGCGCAGATGCGCTCGTTGTGCCTCGACGGCGTCCCGTACTGCGTGGAGGAACTTCTCTGCGCTGAAGCCGACCTTGGAGAGGTAATCGTTCGCGCCGGCCTTCATCATGTCGACGGCGAGGCCTTCATCGCCGAAGCCGGTGAACACGACGACCGGCGTCTTCTGATCCCTCGCGCGGAACCCTTTGAGGAACTCGAGACCGGTCATGTCGGGGAGGATGTGATCCAGGACGATGCACGCGAACTGCTCCGTGTCCGCCAAGCGACGACCCGATTGGCCGTCGACCGCGTCCGTCACCAGGTACCCGGGACGCAGTTCGAGGAGCTTGCGAAGGAGACTTCGCATGACTGCGTCGTCGTCGATCACGAGCACTTTGGCAGGCATGGGGGCACGGCTAGGGACGCTGTTCTTCCATATCGAACTGTTGGCGGGTTCTTAACGGACGAGTATCAAAGGGTTCTTTGGGCGGAACCCTGTGCTGCCGGGCTACTGCATGGGTGACGAGGCGGAGCTACGGCCGTTGGACCAGCCACTGATTAGCACGGGCATCGCCAATCTGGATGAATTCCTGGGGGGCGGCCTCGACCCCGGCACCTTGGTCCTCCTGGTCGAACCTTCCGGGGCGGGCGCGGAGATCTTCGCGAAACAGTTCGCGTCGGGGAGCGGCACGTCCACGGTCGGTCGCAGCGTCTATGTCACGACCGAGGAGAGCGAACGCGAGGTGTTTCGGGCCTTCGAGCGGTTCGGGTTCACGACCGTTCCACGCGTGGTCCCGATCTCCGAAGCCTATTCGCGGAGGATCTTGGAGAAGCGCGACGCCTCTTCCCGGTCGCTGCGCGAACGCTCCACCGCCGACCTCCTCGCCTCCGACTCGGGAGACCTCCTGCAGGCGCCCATCCCAGAGGACAGCGACTTCCTCGACGAACTCCTGCGACCCTACACGACGGGAAGCCCTCCAGCGCGGCTCACGATCCATACGCTCGACTTTTTCCTTGGACTCTATGGCGTCGAGCGCGTGATCGACACGTTGACCGCCATCAAGGCGGCGAACGAACAAGCCGGCGGCCTGGTGCTCATGATCCTCACCGGTGGTTCGCCGCACCGGGCCTCGGCCCAGGGGCTCCTCGATCGCGTCGCAAGCTGTCTGATCGAGCTCGAGTTCCACCGGCGCGGCAGCCAGTTCGAGAAGTTCCTGCTCGTGAAGAAGGTCCGCAACAAGTTCCTTGGCGTCGGCGTGGCGCCCTACCAGGTCAACGAGCGCGGCTTCCAACTCGACAATCTCAACCGCATCCTGTAGCGGCTCAGGAGACGCGGCGGAAGCGCCCCGACTGCGCCTCGAGTTCCGTCAAGAGTCCCTGAAGTTGTGCCACCGTGATCGGTTTGCGCAGGTAACCCACGGCGCCTTTTGCGATCGCCATGCGGACGGAATCATGGTCTTGGTCGAGGGCCGTCACGAGAACGATCGTTGCCTCGGGACGCTCCTTGAGCATCGCCGTCATGAGGATGATCCCGTCGTTCTCCTTGGGAAGCATCATGTCCAGGAACACAACGCCCGGTTGGTCCTTGCGGAAGTAAAAAAGGGCTCGCGCGGCCGTGTCCGCTTCAAGGATCTGAAGGTCCCCGGCCCCGACGAGCTTGAGCAGATAGCTCAGATGACGGCGAACGGTTGGGCTGTCGTCGACGACCAAGTAGCGGTTGTTGCGCTCCATCTCAAGAGCACGCCTCGAAACCTGCGAACTCGTACGTTCCCATGAGTGTGTTCGTGACGATGTCGACGACCTGGATCACGACGGGACCGTCGCTGGCGCCTTGTCTGCAGAATTGGAGGAAGTCGCCGCCAGCCATCGGCAACGAACCCTGGACGATGTCGACACGGTTAGCAATCAGTACGCCGCCTGCCTCCGCGGGTTCGTTGACCACGGCGATGGTGCTGCTGCCCAGACGGATCGGGTCGCTTCCGCCGTTCGACTTCACCTGGAGCGCGATCCGGTCCCAGTTCGCCTTAGGGTCGGCGATGGAAACCTGGATCTGGTCTGCTACATCATCGCTGGACAAGCCGATGTTCGGAGCCGGCTCCGTGACGTTGCCGCCCACGTCCGCGACCAGCACGAACGCGGTCGCAGCCAAGACGACCGTGATGGCGACCATGAGGATCGTGGAAATGACGGGGGAAACGGCAACCTCAGCGTGCCTGAAGGCATGCAAAACGGCCCCGATGCCATGGAAGCGGCCTCTGCGTTCCAACCCCATTCCTCCGCTGGACTTGTCCAATCGTACACCCGACCCAATAATAAACTGCGCTCCAACCGCCGAATGCCCCCTCGCGAGAAACCCAACCAGTCGCCTGGCGTGAAACCCTGCCGATCCGGGGTTTTGCGCAGGAACCGCCGAGTGGGCCATGCGCACGGTCCCCCCGCTGAACACTTCTGCTCACTCGTTTCGGCGAACGCCGATGGTTTCCACCGGAAAAGTCGACGAAAACGCAGGCAGCGATCCAAAAAAGGGTGGAGAGAGACGGTCGGCGCTCCGACCGTCCTGCGTGGCCACGGCGATCCGATTCCCTCTAGTGGAACAGGAAGCCGGCGTCCTTGAGGAACAGCAACACGAGGCCGATCGTGGTGCCGCCCGCAACGGCCGCGGACGTGGCGCCCACTGCCGTCGTGAGGGGGTTGCCTTCCACATTGACTGCGATCGAACCCGTGCACATCGAACCGTCTTGGAGCATGATGGTGCCCTTGAGTTCGTACAATCCGGCGCCCAACCATGCGTAGTCTTCCATGGGGACCGTGCCGGAGACGGTGAGGGTCTCGCTGCCCTCGACGACTCCTTGGCTTGGGCTCGCCGAAACGGGGCCGTAGAAGAGTTGCATGTCATAGGAGGCGACCGCGCTGGGTGCGGCGAACGAGTATTCGATCGCTTGGCCTGGCTGGACACTGACCACGTCGACCTGTGTCATGTCTGCGCCGGCGAGCGTCGCCGTGCAGGGACCGTCCATCTTCGCGGACGCCATGGCCGGAATGATGACGAAGAGCAACATCAACGCGCCCAGGCCTAGGTAGGCTGTTCGGACGCTCGTCATTGGGGACCGCCTCCCATCTTGGGCTCCGCAGGAGGAGCAGCGGCGGCGGATTGCTTGCGCGGGATCAACGTCGCGAGGGTCGGCATGAGGACCGCCACCACGACACCGATCACCATGTACATGACCAGTTTACCGGTCGTGAATGTCGTCACGCCATACTGTTGCAACAACAACAGGTAGCCCAAGCCCAACGCCAAGCCCAAAAGGATTCGCCACGGTCGCAATACGAAATGGAAACCCACTTTCTCCTCGCCCATACCCCAAACCTACCAGGCTGGCTAGAAAACCCTCGCTAAAGTCCCCTTTTGCGCCAGATTCATCTACTTATTGAGGCAGCCGTGGCCGCTACCCTTCGAGAACTTTGGCCAAGCGCTCGAAGTTCCCCGGGATAGCGCTCCGGAGCTCATCGGCGGCGATCCCTTCGAACATGCCGGCAAAGCCGAGCATTTCGCCTTCGAACCTCATCTCCACATCACAGGCTGGACCTCTATCGGTCACCACGTACTCCAGCGTGTATTCGATGACCTTCCCGGCCGCCTTGAACACGACCCGCTTGCCCACGACATGCTCGGTAAGCTCGTTGACGGTCTTGATGTTCCGTCCACCGACGACTTGGACCCGTTCATGCTTCGCACCCGGCGTTCCGGCCGTGCCGGCGATCAGTTGGACGTGAATGATCTCCTTCTGCCATTTCGGCTCGTTACCGACATCGGCAAGGAACGCAGAAACATCGGCGGGTTTGCGGTTGACCTTGGCCTTGCCGGAAAGGCGGAACACAGACCCGCGCACGGCAATAGAAAATGATGAACTTTGGCGTTGCCCGGGTTCAAGGCGGCGCCAGGGAGCGGATGTAGAACCCCATGAGGAATCCGGTCACATGGTAGACCGAGATGAAGGGCCCGGTGACGAAGATGCCCGCGCCGACCTCGAACGCCAGGACCACGCCGAACACGATGAGCTGGGTGAACGTCGGGAACAAGTGGACGCCGGCCCCCAGCGTCGCGTATGCGATCACCGAGAATCCGACGAGCGGATAGTCGAGGGCCCGTTCCGCGTAAGGCAGCCCCATTTTTGCAAGCGGCAACACGATGACGAGATGCGTCAGGAAGACCACGAGGATCCCGATGCCATAGGACGGACCGACGGTCACAAAGGGGGCGGCCCGCTGCGTCGCGAACCAATAGCCCGCCGTGAAGATCGCGAGGTTGAAACCGATGTGCGCGAGATTGTCGTGGAACAATCCCGCAATGAGGTGGCGATGGAACTTGGAAACGGTGGTCGCGGGGGTGATCGCAACCCGGTTTTTTGTGTCGTCCGTCAACCGGAACCCGTTTCCGGCGGTGGTCGACAAGAAAATGGACGCGAGCCCGAGGACGACCCCGACGTAGACCAAGATGCGCGCCCAATCGGCCACGGGCGTCCGAAGGCGCCCGGAGGCCAACTAGTTTGATGCGGGGGCGCACGACTCCGTCCTAGTTCTTGCCCCAACCGGGAAGTTTTGCCGCCTGCCGGACCCATTGGGCGATCCGTTTGTCGTTGAACGTGTCAGTCTCGGCGACGTCGACGCTTCGCATCAGGGCGCCTTCGCCTTCTGGCGGAACCGGTTTCAGGTCGACACCGCGGAAGAAATTGATCTTGATCTTCTTCGAGAACACGCCGAACGCGGCGAACCAGCCCTGTCCTTCGATCCCGTACATGGGCGAACTCCACTTGATAGCGCGACGAACATTGGGGACCTCACGGCCGACGAGCGTGTCGAATTTTTTCGCCACGTCCTTCTTCCAGCCTTGCAACGCGTCGATGTATGCTTGGACCGGCGCGTTCCCGTCGGCCTTCGCGGCGCGAGGCCGGCCCTGGGGACCAGCAGCTTTCACCTTCTTGGGCGTGGTCGCCTTGGATGCGGATTTCTTTGCTGTCGCGGAAGACCTGGCCATCGCCGAAAAATCGCGCGTTCGGGTTTCAACCTTTTCGTCTTTCGCCTTGGCGCCCGTCTTGGCGCGGGCGCGCCGCGCACGGACGCGTCGGCGGACCAAGTCGAAAAGGATCAGAGACAGGACAAACCCGGTACTCACCAGGAAAGGGAGCCGGCGATCAAACTGGGCGATCGCATCGAGTCCAAGGCCAAACGCCCACGTGAGTACCCCAGTCATGAGGACGCTCGCCGCGATCACCGGCGTAAGCACGCGTCGCGCCGACAATCCCATCGCCTGCCCGATTGCAGACACGGCCAGGGGACTGTAGAATCCGACCGGGGCCAGGGACAGCGTGAACAACGCCCAGCTGCCGTATCGTGCCAGGAACCCTTTGGGATCCTTGGAGGCTTCCCGCGCACGGTGTTTTTGACGCTCGACGAACTTGCTCCACTTCCCAAGAAGTTCCAATCCGCCCATCGTCAACGGGTAGGCCACCAAGATCGTCCCCACATCGGCGACGAGGATCGTTAGCGCTACGATGAATGCGGGCAAACCCAGCGAGAGTCCCGTCGGGATGGCCGCCAATTTGCCCGCGAGCACAAACGCGCCAAACGTCGCAGCGATGCTCCCCCCGAACCGCGGGTCCGCCACGGCCGCGATCGCCCAGATCGTGATCCCCCCGACCCAGAGGATGATGCCCGTCCACAGGATCTTGGAACGCAAGACTGCGGGCACCACGACGCGTTGTGAGGAGGCGGCAAAATATGGAGTCTTGCGGACGACGCCGTGCCATCGAGGAACGGTCGCGGAGGACAAAGCGCCGCCGAACGGATTGGAACACGCGCCCGCTTTACGAGCCGCGGAGATCCAAACTGTCCCGCGGTTTGCGCGACGCAACGCCGCCCATCCCGAGAGTGTCCCTGAAAAAGATTGGCAGCGGTGGGTGATAAACCGACCCTGACGTTCGACATCCAAACGGACGCAGGTCAGCTTGACGCATCATTCGAAACGCAAGGTCCCGCTGACCACTGGGATTGTGACGCTGCCTTCGATGCCAGAACCCGTTAGAACGGTCAAGACGGGTGTCTCCGGTCGCGCCGTGAGTTCTTCGGAACCGCCGCTGACTCCAACCACGAGCCGTTCCCCGGCCTTGACGACCGAAGCGAAGGGGTGGCTGCTCATGCGAATCACGTCGGAGGAACCGATGGGGAAATCCTTGCCTTGCTCGAGGAAACCGCCGCGGTGACGAAGATCGGAGAGGGCTCGTCGGACTTCCGTGCCACCCGGCGCGGCTGCGCCGGTACAGGCGCCCACACTGTTGACGTGGAACAGGAACACGCCGACGTTCCCGTTGGGCAACGTGCTTCCCATGGTGATGTTCACCAAGAAATTTCCGGCAAGTTCCACGTCCTCCGCCAGTGGCGGAGACACGTAGATCGCCTGGGTGCCTGGGCAGTGGAATGGAGTGGGATCGACGCTTTGGCCAAGGAAGGTCTGTTCGGATGTTGAAACATCGTCGCTTGACGTCACGAGGACGCCGTCCGAGAGGTAGAGCGTGACGGGGGTCGACGCGGGGGGCCAGCGGCTCGAATGGTGCCAGACGCCTTGGTCGTCTTCGTACTCGACCACTCCGGTCGGCAAGAGTTTGGGTCCGCCGCGAAGGTAATGGTCGAACCACGCGATGACCTCCAGGTCGTAGACGGGCCTCTTCTCCTGGTTCGGGTAACTGTGTCCCCATTGACCTAGGAGCATGCGGCTCTCCTCTGGCATGAGGTCCCACAAGCCTTCGAATTGGAGGATGTGTCCTTCGCCGTTCGTCTGCCCGTTCGTGACGAACATGGGGACGGACGTGTCTGCCACGAAGGGTCGGTTGTCGCGCGCTTGCCAGAACGCTGTTTTGTCGCCATTGACGTTGAGGTCATGGAGGGCGGCGGCTTGCTCCGCGTACTCGGGGCAGCTCGCGTGGCTGGGGGACGTGACGCCTTCCAGGCCCACGATCGTGACACCCAACGCGGCAGCGTAGAATGCGCCCATCGGTCCGAACTGCGTGTTGATCGGAGGACCGCGACGCGTAAACAGGGTCCATGCGTCCGGCACACCGCTTGAAGGAGCGACCGCCTTGAGCGCGGGCGGCGGATCGAGGAGCGCCGCGTACTGCGTGTAGCCGGGCCAACTCAACCCGATCATGCCCACGTTCCCGTTGCTCCATGGCTTTTCGGACAACGCGTTGATGACGGCGGCCGCGTCGGGGCCGTCGACGGCGGGATCGAACCAGGAGTTGCAGCCTTCGCTGTTGCCGGTTCCCCGGATGTTGATCACGGCGACCGCGAAGCCGGCGTCGAGGAACTTCCCGAAATGCGCGATCATCGTCCCGCCGAGCGTGCCTTGCTCCTCGCTCTTGCCTTGCGTCGTGCTCCAATAAGGGCTGAACTCCAAGATGGTGCCGAACGGACCCGGCCCGTCGGGCAGGTACACGTGTCCGCGCAGCGGGGTCTCATCGAAGGAGATGGTTTCGAACGCCTCGATCGCCTGGATGGTATGGATGGGCAGGTCCTTGCCGTAGACCGGGAACGCGGTCGGCGTTGGATCCGGCGCGACGGTCGGGTCGTCCTTGTTGCCCCCGAGGCATCCGGCGGCCATCGCGGACCCAAGGAGCAATACAACGAGGATCGCACGCATCTACGGATTCGAGGGGCTCGCCGCCTTAAATCTTCATTACCTCGAAAAGGGAACCGGAAACGCCCCGCCGAGATTCGAATTCGGCTCTGCACACGTACCCTGAAGAAAGACGGCGTCGAGGGCCGCAATCAACGAGACGCAGCCCAATCCAGGTCCGCACGAAGGCTGTCCAGATCGTAGTTCTGCAGTACGCCGGCGCGGCGGAACGAGTCCAGTAGTTGATGGATGTGGTCCCGGAAGCGGCGTTGAGAGCCTGGTTTAAAATATGTGAAATCACATATTCAGGACTATGCCAAACATGACCTTGGCGTTAGATGCTGAGATGGCCAAGGAAGTTCGCCTCCACCGGGAAATCCGCTGGTCAGAGGTCGCCCGGGAGGCGATCCGGCGAAAGCTCCAGGAACTTCATGCGCTTGATGCGGCGTTCGCGAACTCCACGTTGACCAAAGCCGACGTGAAGCGCCTTTCCCGCAAGGCGAACGAAAACATGCTGAAACACTTTGGCCGCTGACCTTTCGCAGCATCCCCTCATCGTCGACGCCAACGTGTTGTTCAGCGCCCTCCTGAAGGACGGGCTAACGCGTCACCTTCTTCTCTCGGCCCGGCTAAATCTGCATACGCCGGCGGTTCTTTGGACGGAGTTGGATCGAAATCGCGGATACCTAATCCGCAAAGGTCGAACCACCGAGGCGGCGTTCGATCTTCTCGTTAATCTGTTGCGTTCGAAAATCCAAAACATTCCGGACGAGGTTGTTGATGCGAAGCTGGACGAGGCCTTGCGAAGATTGGCCCCGACGGATCGGCTGGACGCCCCGTACGTGGCCGCCGCCATGGCGGTCAGCGGCACGCTTTGGACTCATGACAAGGTGCTCTCGAAAGGCGCCGGCGTGCCCATACTGCGGACCGTGGATGTATCAAAAATGGTCGAGGGTTAACGCCCCCGGAGAGAAACCGGACCGTCAAAGGCGGTCTTGAGGCCTTACTGTCCGCTCACCTGATCCTGGTCGGCGTGGCGGCGTAGCCAAATCGGCCCTCTCTTCCCATTCCCTTGTCGCGTCCGCGCTGCGCCAGAAAATCCTACGTACAGGTAAGACATATGGGTAGGTGTGGTCGAGTCCAGGATTAGCACAAAGGGTCAAGTCGTGATTCCGAAGAAGGTCCGGTGCAGCCTCGGGCTACGTGCCGGTGACCGCGTTGAGTTCACGGTCCATGCGGATCATGCTCACATCGCGAAGAAAGACCGTGATGCTCTCGAAGCCTTCCTGGCGGGCCCGAAGGCCAGGTGGCGCCGCGGTGAACTCGAGGCCCTTCTTCGGGAGCGCCACCGTTGATTTACATCGACGCGAACGTGTTCATCTACGCCGCGTCTGACGGGGGCGCTCGGGGAACGGCCGCCGCATCGGCCCTGCGCTCCGCCCTCGTCAAGGACGCGGTGACCGCCAGCCTTACCCTCGACGAGTTCCTGTGGGCGGTCCGGAAGAAGCTCGATCGCATCACCACGGCAGAAAAAGCCCGCCAACTGATGGCGCTCGACCTAGAGATTGCGCCGGTCACACGCGACGACGCCGAGGAGGCGATTCTCCTTTTTGAAAACGGTCTTGACCCACGCGACGCGATCCATGCGGCCGTGGCACGCCGCCTTCGGTGCGCAACGATTGTGTCGAGCGACCCCGCTTTCGACAAGGTTGAGGGGCTTCGCCGAGTCGATTACTGACGAGGAAGTGAAACGCCCCGACCGAGATTCGAACTCGGGTCTGAAGCTCCGCAGGCTTCTAGGATATCCAGACTACCCCATCGGGGCGGGGTGAAGCGGGGCGCGCACAAGACCGGGTCCTACTTGAGTCTGTCGTCCTCTTAGATCGTCAATTCGCGCACTTTCAAACCGAGCGCTGTCTCGGCCGCGCGCGTCACGAAGCGGCGCATCGCCGCGTTCGACGCCGTGACTTCGAACGAGGTCCCCGACCATTTCGCCGAGCCAAGGCCCGCGCTTTCCAGGATCTGCCCAAGTTCCAGTGCCGCGCGCGCCTTGTCTTTTTGCAACAACATGCGTCCGAGCAATTCCCCGAAACGGGTCGCGACGCGATCAGAATATTCTGGAGCCGCTTTGACGAGTTCCTCCGGTCGAAGGATTTCCAAGAGTGGGTGAAGCGGCATGAATCCGCGGCCCTCCACGTATCCAAGCACCGCATCGCGCAACTCGGCAGCGTCGACGGCACTGCTTCCCAAACGCGTGCCGACCAGTTTGTACCACTTGACCCGTCCGTCGTGCGGATCAGGTTGTTCTTGGATCAGTCCGGTCTGAAGAAGTGGCGGAATGTGGAGGGAGGACAGAGTGGGTTTTGATTTCCGCGTGGCCACAACGAGTTCGTTGAGCGTGCGCGGAGCCTGTTCCACGTGTCGCAGGATCTTGAGGCGGACCGGGTTCTCGATGGAGGCGATCTTGCCACCCGCTTGCCAGATCTCAAACAGCGTTGGCGCAGCCTTTGGGCGACCCACCGGAACCGACCTCGGGAAGCAATCCATCTGCGGGTTAGAAAGTTTCTGTTCGCCAGAACGTTCTGAGGGGCCTACCCCGCGTGGGGAACCGGGACTTGCGACGGGACCAAGGCGCGGTAAATGCGGACAAGCCAGACGATCAAGAAGAGCTCAATGACTTTGGAGAGGACGTCGATGACGCCGAACGGTTCCACTTCGCCGGCCTCCGGACCAAAGAACGGTACGCCGACCGTCCGCGACACAAGGTACACAGCGACGATGCCGAGATTCCCCGCGATGCCGACGAGCAAGAAATTCCGCTTGGCCTTGAACCAGTCGCCCTTCCACGTGCCGGATTCAAACGCCCCGGCGCCGAGGGCGATCCCATAGATGATCTGGAGCGCGGCAGCGAAGAAGAAGAACAAGCCGTAACCCCACCATTCTTCCAGGTGGCTGGGACTGTACGCGGCATGGATGATGCCCGCCACGATGGACATGGCCGTCGCTTGAAGCTCAAGACGGCGCATCGGGTCGGTGGTTGGCTCACTTGATGACATCGACCAACGCCACCTTCTCCAACACGGCGTCCTCGAGCACTCCATCGTGCGGCGGCGCGATCCCGAGCGCCGCGAGAGCGTCGCGGTTCTCTTGGATGCCTGCGGAGTCTCGGCTCCAAGCGAGCTTGTCCAAGATCCCCCAGATCACCGTGCCGGCGCGATCGCCGTCCGCGACCAAGATGGTCCGTTCCGCATCCGTCTTGATGCCGCCCAGCTCGATCGCCTTGGAGACCTGCCGCTGCCCGGTGAGGTAAAGGAGGAACTCGGCGCCGGGGGAGTGGGCGCTGTCGCGGCGTTGCTCCAGCGCACGTTTGGAATGCAGGTGCGCGCTCGCGAGGTGCCGCTCGTTGAACACCACGCGCGGATCGATGAGCTGCGCGAACACGTTGTGCTTCTTTGCGATCTGCTCGGCCAACGCGACGGCGGCCTGCACGTCCTCGACTTTGCCTTTGGCCATGATGGCGACGAACGGCATCCTCAGAACCTCTCCAACGTCGGTTCTTGTGGCGCGGTCTCCACGCTCACCTGGTTCTTGAGGTTCTGTGCGATCCGGTCACCGAAGCCCGGCAACCGGGCGAGTTCTTCCACGCGGGCCTTTCGCAACGCCCCGAGGCTCCTGTATCCGCTGTTCCACAAGACGCGCGCACGGACGCGGCCGATACCTTGCAGGCTGATGAGGGGAAGGATTTCTTTTTTTGCGCCAGTGCTGAGTCGGAGCGGCAGGTCGTTAAGTTCTTGCGACTTGAACAGTTCGAGGCGACCTAGTTCGATCATGGCGTGGGCGAGCCATTCGCCGACGTCCACCTTGGTCCGAAGGTCGCCGGGGCCGATCGCGTATTTTTCTTCGAGCTGGTCCATCGGCCGCTCCTCCATCCAATCCTCGAGGAGAGACGCGGTCTTGACGTAGCTGAGGAATTCTTCATGGCTTCCTGCCTCGTGGGGACTGAGGAGTAGGTCTTCTTCGACCTCGGCGGCTTTCTGGAACACCCAATCGTCTTTTTGTCGAAGGAACAACGAGTTGACGTCGACCGTAGCGCTCAACGCGTGGAGCAACGCGAACGTCGTCACTTCGCCGCCTCGTTCTTTTGCGGTGCGGATCGCGCGACGCAACGTCAGCGCTGAGAGCGGGTCGACGTACAGGTCGCTCGTGCGTTTCCCAAACAGGGTCGGACGCAGCTGGCCAGCCTGTTCGATCACGAAATCGTTGTCCACCAAGAACCGCAGGACCTCTTCCAACCGCGCTTTGATGAGCCACGTTTCACCCTGATGAGCATAGAACGTGGAGTCGAGGAACTTGTCCAACAGTTGCCGGGTCGGCGTGAAGCCGGACGCGATGCTCGCCAACACGTGGACGCGCAGCGCGGGTTCGCTGCCGAGCTTGGACGTGATGGGCTCCGGTTCCGCCTCGATGTAGGACTGCACGAGCGTCTCTCGTTCGTCCTCGGATTTCGCCAAGAGCACGGCTTCCCCATAGGGATCGTAACGTGGCCGGCCCGCGCGTCCCATCATCTGTTGGATCTCAAGGACGGGGATCGGGGAGTTTCCGAGGTTCGCGTCGTAGCGCCACACGTCGCGGATGATCACACGCCGCGCGGGCGTGTTGACGCCGGCGGCGAGCGTGGGCGTCGCGCAGATGACCTTGATCTTCCCTGCCCGGAACTGTGTCTCGACCAGTTTGCGTTGATGCGAGGACAAGCCCGCGGTGTGGAACGCGACGCCGTGCGCGACGAGTTCGCTCAAGTGCCGCCCCGACAGGCTGGGCTCGCCGTCGTCGACATCCTTGGCGACCGCGGCCAGGATGGTTTTGTCTTCGATGCCAAGCGCGCGGGCAACAGGCTTGGCAAGACGCTTCGCGACGGCTTCCGCACTTTTGCGGGTGCTCACGAAAACGATGCACTGTCCTTTCTCGGCGATCATGTCGAGGACGAGGTCGACGACCATGTCGGCGCTTTCGTGCGTCAACACGCGTTTCGTGCCGTCGTCGAACGTGATGGCGCGACCAAATAGGACGCCTTTCTTGAGGGGCGTGGGCCGCCATTCGCTGTGCACATGCTCAGCGCCCAGCCACGCAGCGAGTTGTTTGGAGTTCTTGATGGTGGCCGACAACGCGATGATCTGGGCTTCCGGGTTCAATGCGCGGAACCGCGCAAGGAGCACCTCGAGGGTGGGGCCGCGTCCCGCATCGTTGATGAGGTGCACCTCGTCGGCGATGATGGTGCGCACATTGTGGAGCCATCCGACGCGGTGACGCAACAGGGAATCCATTTTCTCGCTCGTCGCGACGATGACGTCGAAATGGGACAAGTGGTCGTCCTTCTCGTCGTAATCCCCCGTAGCGAGCCCCGTGCGGATCCCAAGATTCTGGAATTGCTTCAGTTCGTCGTACTTCTCGGACGCAAGGGCCCGCAATGGTACGATGTAGAGGGCTTTGCCGGGGTTGGGATCCGTCAATCTTCGGTGAAGGATCGCCATGTACGCGACGAGGCTCTTGCCGCTTGCCGTCGGGATGCTCACGACGAGGTTCTTCCCGCGAAGGATCGGGCCGAGCGCTTCCTCTTGGGGCGGGTAGAGTTTCTCGATGCCGTGCCCGCGCAACGCCGAGCGGATGCGCGGGTCGAGTTCGTCCCAGGCCGCGGCCACGTCGGGGCCGACACCAGGCCCGCGACTTAACCCTGCGCGTGGACTACGCGTCCGGGAAGCCGGTGTAGTCGGTCGGCGCGGCCTCTTCGTAGAAGGCCGTCGTGATGACCTCGTAACTTTGCTGCA
>CAYOZB010000008.1:38548-42327 GCA_964408365.1 uncultured Halobacteriales archaeon
TCGTAGCTGAACGCGAACCGCATCGCGGTGCTCGTCGCAAACGATCCGGGGATCCAACGCATGTCGCCGATCACCGTGGACACATTGTTGTTGTTGAGGTTCCAGTTGAAGATGCTCTTGTCGTTCGGGTAGAGCGCCGTCGGGTGTCCCGTGACGCTGTTGGCCGGGGAGATCCAACCGCACTCTCCCGTCTGCGATGGGGTGCCGAGGCGGCACTCGAAGTATCCTTTCTCCGGACCGAATGTCTCGTGGAACGGGTGCTTGACCGGCAGCGGCACCAATGTGAGCGATACGGATGTGACGGCGCCGGCCGTGACATCGACGGCCTTTGCGATGCTGGTGAAGCCCAGGGCGGCCGCGAAGACGGTCTGGCGCCCGGCGGGGACTCCATTGAGGATGAAGCGCCCTCCCGCGTCACTCACGGCCTGGGCGACCCCCGCGTCCGTCGTGACGGCGACATGCGCGCCTGCGATCGGGTTCACGGAATCGTCGACGACCGTGCCGTCAATCGCGCCCGTGTCGGACCCAGGATCGATCGAAATGGATGGGGCCGCGCTGCCCTCGGGGGTCCCGTCGGCCCCCACGCAACCCGCCAAGACAACATACAAAACGGCAAGGACTCCGCCGCGTGCCCCAAAGCCCATGCGAGTTCAAGTGGACGTGCAAGGGATAACCGTTGCGGGCCGCGTTCTCGAAACGTGAAAGAGGACCGCCGCAACCCTTATAGCGCGCCCGTTTCAGTTGGCCGCCCGTGAAGCCGCTCGTCACGCTTGTTGCGGTGCTTGTTCTCTCGACTGCCTTCGCCGGTTGCGCGGACGACGCTGTCGATCCGCAGGCCTCGAACTCCGTCGTACAACGTCGCGCCGTCGCCGTCGTCAACCTCAACGCCAGCCTCATGGACACCGCCCGGTTCGCCGTCGACGAACGATTCGGCGAAGACCGCCCATTGACCCTTGGAGACTTGGAAGGCCTGTTGCCCGTCGCGTTGACGGATTACAACATGACGCTCTCGTACGTCCTTAACATGAGCCTCTACCCGAACCTCCAGGTCACCCAGATCGGGGAGTCATTGGAAGGCCGCGCCATCTTTGGCGTCCTCATGAGCGAGGACGGCGAATACCACCCCGAACGCCCGACCGTCATGTTCACCTGCAGCCAACACGGCAACGAACCCTCCGGCAGCGAAGCGTGCTTGATCTTCATCGAATACTTCACCCACGGCACCGACGAGTTCGCGCAAAAAGTCCGCACCGAGCTCAACATCGTCATCAACCCGCTCGCCAACCCGGATGGGAAGAACTCGAACCGACGTGGCAACTACGAGCAGACGGACATCAACCGCGACCACATGAACCTCGCAACCCTCGAGGGCCGCGCCATCCACCTCCTCGCCAACATGTACCGGCCGTTGATCGGCCTCGACCTTCACGAGTTCGGCGGCGCAGGCGCCCCGCCCCCGGTCCAACCACCGGTGCCGGTCACCACGTGGAACACGTTCCAAGTCGGAATGCCCCACGGAGCACCGCAAGCCGATCGCGAGCTGTTCGCCCACAACACCGAACTCATGTTCATGATCAACGACGGCATGAACCAGGAATACGGCTACGGTTCGAGTTCCTACTACAACGGCGGAACGTCCCTCGGCTCCGATCCAAGCGTCCACCGACACCACTTCATCCTCCGAAACGCCTACAGCTACCTCTTCGAGACCGGCGGCGGACTCGGCATCATCAACCTCCCCTTGCGCGTCGACTCCCACATGTCGGCCTCGTTCATCGTCCTCAACTTCCTCTTCGACAACATGCAGACGATGGTCGACAACCAGAAGACCGCTACCGAGACCGCGAAGCAGCGCGTCCCGGGGATTCAGGGTTGGGCCATCCCGCCGCAAGACAACATCGAGAAGGCGATGAATTTCCTAAACATGCACGGCGTCAATTTCACGGTCCTCGACACCGAGACGTCGTACCCGCTCGTCGTGGACTACCGCGCCGGACCCGACACGGTCCCCGCTGCCAAATCGTTCACCAACGGCACCATCGTCGTCAGCCGCTGGCAGGACCTCGGACGCTTGGCCCACGAGCTCTTCGAGTTCGATGACGACACCTACTACAACAAGGGACCCCGCGCGTGGCCCCTTGACGTGTACCGGATCATGCAAGCGCCGTGAATCACGTCGCCGCCTCTGCGGCGCGCACGAGCCGCGTTAACGCCTCCCCATCGGGTTGGAGTCCGAGCGTTCGGACGTCGTCAGCAAGGTCGAAGATCGCCTCGCTCGGTTCCGAGACGCTCCACGCTAGCTGCCGGGGCGAGGCGCGACCCATGTTGACGCTCCCGATGTAATCCCGAAGCGGCGAGAGAAGACGCGCATACGCTTGGGACAACGAATGGAGCGCCGGGCGGTCTTCGACCTGCGCCGCCTCCTCTAGCTGGACCAGGCTTTCCTGGGCCTGTGCGAACGCTTCCCGGACCAAGTCGGTCACGTCGTCGATGGTCGTCATGGGATCACCGGATGACCGTGCCGCCGTCGACGATGATGGTTTCCCCCGTGACGAAGCTACTGAGGTCGCTTCCGAGGAACAAGATGCTGTTCGCGACCTCGCTGGGCTCGCCGAACCGTCCCAACGGATTCTCCTGCTCGAGTCTCTTCCGTTCCGCCGGTGGGACCTTGTCGAGCCAGCCCGTATGGATGTTTCCGGGAGCGACCGCGTTGGCGCGGATGCCGCGCGGGCCGTAGACGCGGGCGACGTCGCGCATCAAGCCCAAGATCGCGGCTTTCGCTTCCGTGTACGGGAATCCTTGGTACCCGGTGAGGGCCGGTGTGCTGGAAACGTAGACGAAGCTGCCCTTGCCTTGTTTCAGCATCCGGGGCAACGTGTAGTACGTGACCCAGCGGGAGCCGTCGAGATCCACTCGGGCAACGGTTCGGACGGCCTCCTCGAGCTGCTTGGGCTCCATCTCGTGGAGCGGCGTCGTCCACCAGTCCGGGACGATCTCGTATCCGGCATTGTTCACGACGGCGGCCAGGGGCTTCGCGGACCAGTCGGTGAGGCGTTCCACCATGGCTTTCACCGAGGCGGATTTCCCGACGTCGCATGCGAGCCCCACCACGGAGCCATCATATTTTTTTTGCAAACCTTTGGCAACGGCCTCGGCACGCGATTTCGTGCGTGACGTAAGAGCGACGGTCGCGCCCACGGAGGCGAAGGCATTGGCGCAGGCCAACCCGATTCCGCTCGTGCCGCCGCTGATGAGCACGACGCGCCCCTTCAACCCGAACCGATCGCCCTTCATCGAGTCGCGCCATCGTGGGCCAGGGAAAAAGGGTTGCGCGAGCCAAACGTAAAGAGGCCGGCACCATCTTGGGGCCGCATGGCCGATCCAATCCCAGCAGGATGGGAGACGAAACAAGGCAAACTCGTCACCTCCTACGAATTCAAGGATTTCAAGCGGGCAATGGTCTTCCTCACCGAGGTCGCCTTCGCCGCGGAAGCCCAAGAACATCACCCCGATTTTACCGTCCATTGGAACCGCGTCGATTTCGTCGTGTGGAGCCACGACGCCGGGAAGATCACCGACCGTGATCACAAACTCGTCAAGACGATCGCAGCCGTCGCGAAGCGCCACCGCGCAAAACACCCCTAAGCCATCGACACGACGGGGGCCGCGCGCTCGGCCGACGTGGGCACCTCAAAGTATTCATGCGCCTCGAACCGGAACGTCTTCGCGACCAGGTTGCTTGGGAACTGCTGGACTTGGTTGTTGTAGTCGCGCACGTT
>CAYOZB010000009.1:0-41838 GCA_964408365.1 uncultured Halobacteriales archaeon
GACGCGAAGAACCGGTCCGCGAGGAACCCCGTCCAGAAACGCGCAAGGAAGAGCCCCGACGCGAAGAGGAACCCAAGAAGCGCGGACTTTTCGGACGCCTACGCGGCGACCGCGAAGAACGCCGCGACGAGCCCCCGGTGACCGGCAAGCAGCTCTCCGACGCCCAAGGCCAATACAAGTCCATCCTCGAGGCCCTCCAAGGCTCCCTCAAGGCGACCTTGCTGGGTGCGAACAACCAGGAACTCCAAAAGGAGATCGCGGTGCGCGACCTCGCGGAGATCCTTCGAAACACGACCAACAGCATCGAAGCCGTCGTGTTCGATGGTGTCATCACGCAGCGGTTGCTCGACATCGCCGCCGAGAAGAAGATCAAGACCGTCGTGGGCGCCAAGCTTGGGAACATCACGAAGAAGCCCGCCGACGTCCAGGTCCTTACTCGCGACGACCTGCAATAGGCCTTCTCGATTTCGGCGCCCGTCACGTCTGGGCGGGCGCCCCAGACCGAACGTAGTAGTGGAAACCAGGCCGTCGAGCCAATATGGCTCGGCTGTGGTCCCTCCTGCTTGTCGCGTGCCTTCCCGGATGCCTCGGCCTGGAACTGTCCGGAGGGGCCCAGAGCTGGGAAAGCGCCGGACCCTTCGTGGGAGACTGGCAAAACGTCGATCCGGCGACGCGCGGCACCGTCCGGCTCCAGATCTGGACCGACGAGGAATCGATCCTCGTGAACCCCTGGGGCGCGTGCACACCGAATCCTTGCAACAATGGCCGCTTCCGATTGGACCCCGCCGAGGCGGACGATGGCGTGCTCTCCTACTCCCGAAAGCTCAGTTTCAAGATCGAGACGGGGGAGGCGAGTTCCTGACGCAGACCCAATCGTCGCGTTTCACCGACGGCTCCGGACGCCCCGATTACACGTCGACAGACCGGTTCCACCTCGCGGGCAGCTCCTGATCCCCCCTGCCCCGCGCGCCGCGGCCCCCGGTTTGGGCGGAAGCGTCCCAGGGACAGGTGCCTCGTCTTAGGTCGAGGCGCCGTTTTCCGCGACCAGTTTCGCGGCCGCCGCGGTTCGAGCAACGCGAAGATGACGTGACGGCCGTTCGGACAAAGCCCGGTTTTTTTTGGGACGCTTCTCTCGTGGGAGGGACGTCTTACCTGGAAAACCGCGGCGCTCACTCCGGAACGGACTTATTTTTTGTCGTTTGCCGTTCTTGCGGCTAACTCTTAAAAAAAACATTGTTTTTTGTTGACCTGCAGCTTTTTTTTGACAAAGTATATTAACTAAAATAAAAATGATGGCGCCCAGAGGGATGGGATGCACAAAGACGAACTGATACAGTTGCACACACTGTTGTGCCAAGTACGAAACGTCTTGGAACGAGCCGGGATCGGGCAGGACGCGCCCTACAAGGACTACCAGTCCTATGGGGTCGCGCCACAGCACATCCACAAGAGCAAACTGCAGCACAAGCGCGCCGTGTTCCTTTTGGGCAAGGAACTCGCCGAATCCTTGGGCGGCGTGGATGAGCTGAGCAACACCCACAAGATTGGGATGCGCCTGAGCGATCTAGCGAAGAAGGCCAGTCCCAAGCCGGCCATGGCGCCAGCCACAAGCGCCTAAGGCAACTCTCTTTCCACGGACCGAACGTCGCGGGTTACACCGAGGCCCGGTCCGTTTTCTTTTCCTCTGCTTTTGCTTTGCGCACGGGCGACACCGGTCCCTTGTAGCGCAACACTTTCTGCCGTACGTGGCCGTTCTCCCACGTGTTCTCGACCTCGTAGAGATACTCGCGGCCCTTGATCGTCTTGCGACGGATGAAACTCACAAGGGAGAAAGGCGTCGCGGCGGGAAAAAAGCGTGTCGAATCGATCCTACCGAAGGGGCTTGGCCATCGTGTAGGCGTCCTGCCCGTCGCGGTAGGCGCGTTCCTGCAGGCCCGTCACTTCGAACCCTTGACGGCGATAGAAGTCGATCGCCCGCGCATTGTCGGCGCGCACTTCGAGGTGGACCTGGCGGATCTCTTCGACGGCCATCGAACTCTGGAGGCTTCGAAGGAGTCCCCGGCCAACGCCCATGCCTTGGGCCTTCGGGTCGACGGCGAAGACGAGGACGCGGCCCTCATGACCGGATTCTTTCGTGCCCACGATCAAGCCGAGGACGCGGTTGTCGCTCGGGTCGCGCGCGATGAGGCAGTATTCGGGGCGCAGGCTTGACATTTGCAAGAAGAACTGGTACGGGATCTCCTCGCCGAGGCTGCGCTGCACGAGCTTCAGGACCGAGACGAGGTCCTCAGCGCGGAACGCCTGGACGACGAAGGAGGGACCGCTTGTGCCGAGCAAGGAATCGTTTCTAGCCGCCCGACCCTATTTGGCAGTTTCGAGACCGGACTTGTGGAAGTTCCGTGAATTCCCGCGGCTTACCGTCGGCGCCGAACGGCGACGAGGCCTGCCAACGCCACTAGGACCGCGACAAACGCGACCGACGGCGTGTTTTTCTTCTCGACCGAAAGCGTGCCCGCATCGTCCGGCATGTCGGTGCCCGTGACGACGGTCGCGCGCAGCCGCGTGACGGTCACAATGGATTCGTCATCGGGGCTGTGGGCCACCAGGAAAAGTTCGGCGCTCTCGGCTTCTTGAGCGTCGACCGGAGGGACGATGGCGATCGTGATGGTGTGCGTGCTGCCGCCCGGCAATTTGAACTCGGGCTCGGTCATCAAGGTCGCCCATTCGCGGTTGATGCCTTCGATCTGGACCAGCATTTTCTGCTCTGCCTTCCCGGTGTTGGTGAGGTTGAACGAGAAGAGCGCGGTCTCGCCGGGGTTGACCTGTTTCTCGAACCCCGACAAGGGCTCGAGCTTGAGGCTGCCCACATTTTGGAACTCGGCCGCCACGGGGTCATGGTATTCGATGAGGGGTAGGTTGAGCCGGCTGTTCTTCGTCACGAACTCGGGTCGCGGTTCCGTGCCGAACACGGTCTGCGGTGTGTCGGTCACGAGACTGAGGCGGAGGGCGAAGTTCGCGCCGGACGTGAACGGGAGAAGGTCGGCGGCCGGTTCGAGGTTCATCGGGATCTCGAAGAGCGCCGCCTGGTTGGCGCTTAGCGCGCGGGTCGTGAAGCCCGAACCCAGCAAGACGGTGTACTGGTCGCATTGGGTCATGTTGCGGTTCCGATCGTCGCCGAGTCCCTGGCGGCCCTGCTGGGACTGCTGGGCCGGGTCGCAGTAGAGCAGTTGGGCGGTGAGGGTGGCGGTGGTCGCGGACACTTTGGGAAGGATTTCCGCCATCAGTTTGCCTTGCCGTTCGACGTCAAAATCCAGTCCGATGAGGAGCTTGGGGGAGAGGGGGAAGTTCCATCCGATGCGGTTCTCGGGCGGCACGGGGCACGCGGTCGGGCCGCCTTGGCTGAACGCGCAGCCGATGCCGCTGTTGCCGTTCGGGAACCCGCCGATGTTCGCGTCCGTCGCGGACGGGTCGGGGTCGTCTTCGATGCTGTTCATCCAGCCGCTGTAGAACGCGCCCACCTGCGGCACGGCGGAGAAGAACGCGTTGTCGCTCTCGACCGGCGCGGAGTGGAACCACAGTTCGCCATTGTGGTGGGCAGACGGTTGCGGAACGTCGGTCCAGAAGACGCCCAGGTCGACGGAGGAGTACGCGTTGGCGTCCGCGACGTCGCGGGCCTTGACGGTAAACGTGGCGGTGATGCCGTGTTCATGCGTGAAGGGAAGCGCGAGGATGACGGGCACGGTGAGGCTCGACATGGGTTCCAACTTGACGAGGGACGGGACCCGGGCGCTCCAATCTTTGCGCACGCCCACCACTTCAAGCTCCGCCGAGACGGGTCGATCCGCGTCGTTGAACAGGTCGACCTTGTAGACGATGGTCGTCGCTTCGCCGTTGCTCACCCGGATGGGTTCGGTCGTTGTGAGCGACAGGTGGCCGCGGGAGCCGCTTCCTTGGACGAAGGTGAACGCTTCTTCAATCACGCCGCTGTCGGGCGCGAAGTCGACCGCTTGGACGCCACCGGTCGGATCGCCTTGGCCGCCGGGGACGAAGAAGAGGCCGCCCATCCATTGGTAGGTGCGGGCCGAGATGTTGTAGAGTTCCGCGCCGAAGCGTCCGGGGACGCGGTCTTGGTTGAAGATGGAGTCT
Organism: uncultured Halobacteriales archaeon; assembly: GCA_964408365.1. Taxonomy (GTDB): domain Archaea; phylum Thermoplasmatota; class E2; order JACPAO01; family JACPAO01; genus JACPAO01. The sequence continues at coordinate 4,147 of CAYOZB010000009.1, forward strand.
TTGGGGACCTTGAAGATGAAGGTGTTCTCGCTGGCGACGGCTTCGGCCGGGATGGTCTGGTGGTTCCGGAAGTCTCGTGCGCCGCCGTCGCGGAATCCTAAACAGCCTGCCACCTGGGCTTGCTGGTCTTGACCGCCTTCGCAGGGTCCTACGCGGATCTGCCAGTCAACGTCGCCGTACGCGAAGGTGACGGCGCGCTCCGCGAACCCGACGGGGAACGGCGTCTGCTGGGCGTTCAAGGCCTTGAGTCGGAAATGGACCTCGAATTCCTTCTCGCTCTCCTTGCCGACGAAGACGCCCAGGATGTCGAGGTGATCGGTATTGACCGGGGTCCCGGAGGCGCTTTGCGGGGGGACGCCCGCGCGGGTGCCGGCGTTGAGCATCACATCCCCGTCCTCGTCCTCGATCTCGACATTGGCGGGAGGGCCGGACGCCGACGCCTGGGCCGCCGCCAAAGCGGGGAAAATGGTGATCAAAAAGATGAGAGCGACCAGGCTCGTCGCCGCGCCACGAAACGACACGTCGCGTCGACCAAGGTCCCCGTATTAGAGCTTTATTGGATGCGGGTTCCGTGGAACGCAACTGGTTCAACCCTTAAGAGCCGGAGGCGTCGAGCTCAAAAGGGGCCGTGGACGGCCGAATCGGACCTTCGCTGAAACAAGAACCCATTTGAAGTTGCACCTGAGAAATAGGTCGCTTCATGCAAGGCTCCGACGACCGCGAACCCCCCGGAACGTCGATGAACCCACTGGGCTCATCGCCCGGCTCAACGATGGGGTACCTGCTTGGCGTCGCGTGTCAGTGCGGTCGACGCAGTCTCGTGGTCGCCGACGCGTTCGAAGGCGCCGACGACCTGTTGTGTCCGAACTGCGGCTCGTCACTACGCTGATTTTCGTTTCTGCGCGTCACCCGGCCGAGCTTCGCCCACCAGCTCTTTGTCTGCCGTCGAACCTGTTCACGGCGACGGAGCCATGTCGACACCTCGTTTGCGTCGCGCAAACAGGAACGACGCGACGAGCAGCAATCCTCCCACTGCGAGGAACGTGATGATCCGCACCGCCAGGTCGAGTTCGAGTAGATCGACGAAGAATATGCGCAACAAGACCAGGCCGAAGATGGCGAGGGCCGCGAGGCGAAGGTCGCGCAACGCGAACATGAACCCGATCACGACGAGAAGCACGGCTTCGACGGTCCAGGCGATCGGCACGGCGAACCCGTCGAGGGAGCCGAAGGTGTAGAGGATCGGGAGCGCCAAGCCGAGGCCGAGGATGGTGCGAGCCAGACCCTCATCGCGGGTTCCACGGAGCCCGGTGAGGAACCAGCCCGACATCAACGCGGCGAAGCCGATCAAAAAAGTGGGCAACGCGTCGAGCGCTGCGAGCCCGCCGTGAAGCACGCGGAACGTCTCGACGGTCGCGACGCGGCTTACTAGGGCGATGCCGCTGATGACGACGAACGCACGCGTCATCTTGTGGTCCCGGTACCACAGCACGCCGACGCCGGCTGCGACGATGCAGGCGCGCGCAAAGGCTTGCCACTCGTACTCGAACTGCAAGAACGGCCACACAAGGGAGGCCGCGAGGAACGCCGCGGCCCAGCCCCACCGCGCATTGATGTGGGTCTCTTTCGCGAGGACCGCGAGGAGCAGTGCGCCGAGGGCGATGAGGCCGGTGATGATGCCGTCCCAGGTGTCGACGCCCTGTTCGATCCGGTAGAGCGAGAACAGAAGGAGTCCCCACGATGCGGCCCACGAGCCGCCCGTGATGAACCCCCACATGCCTTCCAATGGCTCCTCTTGGATCCGCCGACCCGTCATGGGTGCAAGCGTGAAGAGCGCCAACAACCCAAGCGTGCCGTAGAGGATTTGCCACGGCTCCACTTCTTGCGCGTGGAGGATCAGGAGGTTGAGGAACGACGCGAAGACGGCGCTTGCCAGGACGAGGGACCAGCGTCGCCACGTCGCGGCGGCCACCGTAGCGCTCGCAAGGATCACCGTGTAGACGACGCTGAACCCGGTGAACTCCGCACCAAACAGAGATGCGAGGGTGCCGAGGCCGACGGCTTCCATCATGAGAATGGGCGTTTTGCGGATCGCCGCGTACACGCCGAGGCCCGCCGCGGTGAACGCGAGGAGGATCGCGTCGAGCTCCAGCGTCATCCCGGTCGCGGCGCGGTACTCTGGGAACTGGTACGCGGCAAAGAGGGAGAAGAACGTGATCACTGCGCCGCCGCCCGCGAGGACTTGGGCGTACACGCCGAACCGTTGGCGGTCCCACCATCGCAAGAGATCGCCGGTCGCGAAGAGTGCGATGCCGCCGAGCACGCCGAGCACGACGCGTCCGGGGATCGTGATCCAGCCCTGCTCGATGGCGTAACGCAGGAAGAACGCGACGCCGAGCACCAGGACGACCATGCCGAGTTTGGAGAGCCAGTTCGCTCCGATCATGCGCTCGAAGTCAACGGGCTGCGAACGCTGGGGCGGCGGCCCTGGCTGGCCCATCGGGGGCCACGGCGGGGATTGGAACGGAGCCGGCGCGGGGCCCTGAACGGGTTGGGCAGGTTCGAATGTTTTGATGCTCTCGAGCGCCTTCAAGCGCGCTTCGGTCGCCGCAAGCTTCGCTTCCAAGAGCTTGACGCGAAGCTCAAGAGAATCGGGTTCGGCTTTCCGTTCGGCCACAAAACAGTCCAAACGACGCGCTTCCGCTTTAGCGCTGCCGGGACCGATGCGGCAATCGCCGACGCTTCGGCCACGCCGTCACCGTCTCGAAAACGCGGGTACCCTAGAACGGCTCCGTGCGCCCCGGAGGCGTGTAACCATCGCTTCCAGATTGGCCTTAACCTGGTCCTGGACCTCCTCATCCTTGAGCCGGTGGAACACCCCCATGAATCCCGTACCAGGAACCAGTCCGCAATTCATCGCTCCCACAGCCTCACCGCAGCCCCAACCGGCCGCCAACGAACCCGTCAACCCGCTCGCCATGCCCGGGCTACAAAGCGGCATGCTGAGCAGCCTGCGTCTCACCTTCGCCGCCTTCGGTATGGTGTTCCGCTACCCGCTCGGTCTCATCATCCCGCTGCTCACGATGGCGTGGACCGGTCTCTTCGTCGTCCTGCCCGTCATGTACATCTTCAAATTGTACGACCGCGACAAGATCGCCTTCGTGAACTTTTTCTCCGAGATCTTCGCCCCAGCCATGGGTGCGCTCGACTCCGGCAACGACGGAGCCGTGTTCGGATACGGCCTCGCCGAGACCTACGTCATCTACGCCGCCTGGCTCACCATCGTCCTATTCGGCGTCCTGTTCTTCGGCACGGTCTCGCTTGATCTCTTCACGCAGCAGATCAAACGCCAGAAACCCAGCCTCGTCGCCGCGTTCGCCGTCGCCGGGCGCAACGCCCACCGCATCCTTTTGCTGGCCCTCTTCAACGCGACCATCTTCACGATCGTCCGCTACCTCCTGCGACGCGGACTGAAGAAGACGAGCCGCAACACGAAAAAAGTCGCGAGCGCGGCCGTCAAACTGTTGCTCATCGCAATCACCTACGTCATGCTCCCCATCTTGATCTACGAACGCGCCGGCCCCGCCAAAGCGATGACCGCCGCCATGGACCAGATCCGAAAAGGATGGGCCGGCATCGTCGCCGGGATCGGAACCAGCTTCGTCGGCGTCTGGGTACTCTTCAGTCTCGTCTCCCAAGGATTCGTGGGAGGCGTCGTCGGCTCCCTCCTCCGTCCCACCAAATGGTTCTCTGTGCGCAACCCCGCGGACGCGTTCCACGTCCTCGGCTGGGACGATCTCAGCCACTTCCTTCCCGAACTCATCGCCGGCATGATTCTCTTCTCGCTGTCCATGACCGTCGGAGCCGCCATCCGCGCCACCCTTTACTGGAACGCGACGACCGGCGAACTGCCCGTCGGCTTCCGAAGCGAAGACCTTCCCCAAGTCTCCGCCCCGCACCCGTTCACCAGCGCGCCGGGGGTGGGCGCATGAAGAACATCCTCCTCGCCTTCCTCGTCGGGCTCTCCCTGGCCGCCACTTTAGCAACAGCCGCCCCCGGCGATTCTCCGCCCACGATCCGCAGCTCCACACACGCCGAGGGCGTGCCCGCCAACGCGAGCATCGCACAATTCGCCTGGGACCCCGTCGCGGGCTCCCAGTACCTACACATGCTAAGTCGGAACGCCACCGCAGAGCCCCAACCGAAGGACAACGTCACCGACGAACCATCCGCGCAGGTCTTGCTGCCGCCGCTCGGCCAATGGTACTTCCACGTCGTGGCGGTGTCTGGCGTGGATCGCTCCCCGACGGGCCACTACGGACCGGTCTCGCGCAACCTCACCGTCGAGCAACGCTGCGCGGCCGCCTTCAGCTCCAGCGACAGCGATGCGGCGTCCGCCAACGAAGGAGCGTTGGAGGAGTGCATCCTCGCGACGCAGAACAAGTTCGCGCCGCAAGCCGTCCTCACCCTCTTCATTGCGTTCTTGGCCAAGTTCGGATCCGCGGCCCTCAAACGCGGCTGAAGCGGGAGGAACCAACATGAAACAATTTCCGATTCGCCTCCCAGCCGTGATCGCTCTTCTGATCTTCGTCGGTTTCGCAGGGTGCCTCGGGGGCATCGGCGAACAATCCGGTAACTGGGAGATCCGTTTCACCCCCGAGATCGACGTCAGCGCGTGCGAAGGCGCCGCCGGTTCGCTCGAGCGGGAAGCCATCTTCCCGAATCTCAACGGCGAATTCTCCGCACTTTGGCCCCGAAGCGAAGTCGGCACCGTCTCCGTCAACCTCCAGCTCAACGCCACGGCGTTCTTCGGCAACATCAAGTGCCTCGCCTCAAGCGCGAACGGCGTCTTCTCCGGCACGATGCGCGCGGACGAATACAAGGGACGCTACACGTTCAGCACGCAGAAAGGAAACGTCAGCATCACCAGACAATCCTCCTCGCAATGCGACAACGGCGATTGCGGCGACCAATGTGGGAACCAAGACTGCAATAACCAATGCCAAGGCCAAAACTGCAACCAGGATTGCGGAAACCAAGACTGCAACATTTGCCAAGGCCCCAACTGCGGCCAAGATTGTGGCAATCAAGGCTGCTACGGTTGCCAAGGCCCGGGCTGCGGCAACGATTGTGGGAACCAACAATGCAATGATCCGTGCGGAGCGAACGGATGCAATTCGCCCGTCGACCTTTCGGGCGAATGGGACGTAAGCTTCCAACCGAACCTCGACGTGAGCGCCTGCTACGGATCCCCGATGTTCTGGTCCTCCCACCCGATGCACGTGAACGCGGACGGATCCTTCAACAACGTCTGGTCCTCCTACCAACCGAGCACGCTCCTCATCGTCGGCCAACTCACGGCATCGTCGTTCCATGCACGCATGAGCTGCTACGTCGAGAATCCCGAAGGAACGCCGACGGGCGAAATGTCTGGAAGCGGAGGGCAATCGTCCTACCAAGGCGGATTCGGCTTCTACAACATGCAAGGAACCGTGTGGATCACCCGCGGCAGTCCCACCACCTCCACGCCGCCCCCACCCACGACGACCGCGCCCCCGCCGACAACGACCAGTCCCGCTCCGACGACAAGCCCTCCGACCCCCATCAGCACCATGCAAGCCACGCTCCCCCGAGGCGCATCGTACACGAGCGCCATCTGGACCGGACACCACGCCTACCTCTTCGGCGGCTCTGACAGCGCTTCGTACCTCAGCGGCATCGTCCGCTACGACCCCGCAACAGACACGGCCACGACGATGACGGCCACCTTGCCGACGCCGCGAGTGATGACGAGCGCCGCCTGGGACGGCACCTACGCGTACATCTTCGGCGGAAGCCGAGAGCAGGGCGTCCTCCTCGATGAGATCCTCCGCTACGATCCCGCCACCGATACCCTCACCGTGATGAACGCCAAACTGCCGACCGCGCGTTACGCGACCACCGCCGTGTGGACCGGCCAAAGCGCCTACGTCTTCGCGGGCGACGACGCGGCCAGCCTGTTCCTCAACCAGATCGTCCGGTACGATCCGTCCACGGACACGGTCACCAACATGACGGCGACCTTGCCCGTCGGTCGCGCGGCCGCGCATGCCGTGTGGGACGGAACGCATGCGTACGTCTTCTCGGGTCACGGCGCCAGTAGCGGCCGGTTGAGCCAGATCCTCCGCTACGATCCTTCATCCGACACGATGAGCAACATGACTGCCACCCTCCCCGTCGGCGGCACGTCCACCAGCGCCGCGTGGGACGGAACCAACGCCTACATTTTCGGCGGTCTCGACGCCTCCAACCGCCGCGACATCCTCCGCTTCACCCCCGGCACGAACACCGTGACGACCCTGGGCATCGGCCTCCCCAGCGGTCGACACGCCACCAGCGCCGTGTGGACGGGAAGCGACGTGTACGTGTTTGGCGGAAGCGACAGCACCTTCTCGCTTGACGAGATTATCCGGTACCACCCGTAGACCGGATTCCTTCTCGCGTCCCGCTCGGCGGGTTCCCTGACCCTTTACCATCACCCTTAAGGAGGACGGGGGCCCCGGCACAACGGCGTGGGGTGAAGGCGTGGATTCAAGAATTCGCATAATGCCTCGCCCACCTAGATCCGATTACCCCAGGTGGGACTGAACATGCGGATCTCGAAAGCCCTCATCATCGGAATCGTCGTCGCCCTCGCGGCCGGCGGCGTCGAAGCCGTGGCGCAAGAAGCGATCACCTCGGCCGCGGATCCGGCCGAAGAGAACGAAGCGATCACCGTCCCGAACGGACGGATTGGAGACCGGGTCGCCTATCTGCACGTCGAGCACCTTGGACCCGCTGATCCGATCGATTACCTCGACGGCTATACGCTAGAATGGGGCGGCGACGGTTTCCAGGTCGACTCGGTCGGCCAACAAGCCGATAAAACCGGACTCTTCCACGACGTTGTCCTGATTTCGCAGCACAGCGGCGGCGCCGGATCCGGCGGCCTCGCGGGGATGGAATGGTCGTCCTCGCTCAACGCCACCCTCACCCGGGCCATCGACCTCGGAACGCGGGACCATATCGGGAACCGCGTCGACAGCGACATGGATCGAACCCGACTCTTTGCCCAGCAATATCGAGACGACTGGGCCTACTTCTTCTACGGTCCCTATGGCGGACATGAGGGCGGCCACATCGAAGGCGTCGACCTAGAGGTACGATCCAAGGCCATGCCTCTCTTCCACCAAGGCCGGCCGTACCGCGTCGGAGATTCTCTCCCCGATTATGCGCAGGCCTTGTTGGCATCGGACGACGGCCTCGACGACGTCTGGGGCGCCATCGACGTCACGGATCTCGATGTCCAATCGTCGGTGGTGCAACGCGGCGTGGTTGGAGAATTCCCGGCCTTGGATCTTCGCACCGAAGGATGCTTCCGCGTGGAGGCCACGGTCATCGGAGGCTGGCTGTTCGAGCCGGGCGCGACGCGCATCTTCGGTCTGCCGATGCCCGTTCCATCGAACGTCTGCTTCACGATCGACCAATGGCTCAGCCACGACGTCCCCTACCCCCTCCTCACCGACGTCCAGGCCACGATCAACGGCACCAACATGATCGGGCTCACGACGAGCTTGGCAGGCTACGAACCCGGCACGGTCCCCATCCCCTGGAAGGAACCTGCACGCCTCGCGTACCGAAACGCCTTCCCCGACCTGGAACGAAGCCCCATGGACCAGCACTACCCTGCCGACGGAGGGGGGCTCCGATTTTCGTACTCGCCCAGTGCCGCCATCCGCGCGGTCGAAACGGATCCCACGTTGATCGGGTTCACGACGTGGCGGCTGGAGCACGAGTCGGCGTTCCTCGCCGGCCTTGACATGCGACCGACCGGACCGGACGGTCAAGGCCGCGTGTGGAGCATCCTGTATGCGCAGCCCGATGGCATCGCGTTTGTCGTTCAGACCGAGAAAGCGGCCTCGGCGGCTCTCCCGGCCCAGACCGAAGTGGGAGAGTTGACCGTCGCGCGCTCGGGCGCCGGCCAGTTCCCCGGCGGTCAGGTGACATTCGCGGCCGCCCAACGACTTCGTCAAGAATTCGTCTCTTCACCCGAGGGAAAATTGGAGCCGAACACCGCCAGCTGGGGCTTGGCGATTGTGCCGGCAGGGCTTTGGTGTGAAAGGGCCGCGTCGTGCGCCCCAGCGCTCGACGGGACGTGGCCGGTGTATTCGCCGGACGAACTCGCGCTTGGTCACACGGCGACGTATTCGACGACGGGACGGTTCACGACCCAGGCCGGCGCCGCGCCCGCCCCTCAAGGCACCATCGTCATCAATGCCGGCGATGGAACCTTGAGTCGCACCGCCGAACTCTATCGCGAATTCAGCATCCAGCCGTTGGCGATCGCTCCCGGCTACGTGGCTCCGACGCCGATGGCGACCGGCATCCCGCCCGCGACCCAAGTCGACTTGGCACCGGCCGCCGTCGTATCCCTCTCGGTCCTCGCCTTGTTCCTCGTCGCCTACTTTTTGCCCCTGCTGAAGTTCATCGGCACGCAAGCAACGTTCTTCATTCCCGGCTACGCGAAGACCGACAGGTCCGAACTTCTCAACAACAAGATCCGCGACGTCATCACCACGGCGATCCGCGCCGATCCCGGCGTAACAGCGCCCCAACTGCAGGCCCTCACGGGCGCGGGTTGGAGCACCGTCGTCTACCACTTGGGCCTCCTGGAACGCAAGAAAATCGTCTCCTCCTTGCTGGACGGCCGGCACAAACGGTTTTTTCCCGTCGAGTCCGTGAACTGGAGCGACCGCACCCGGTTCGTCGCACTCAAGAACGCCCGCACGCGCGAACTGTACGACGCCATCCTCGGCGAACCGGGCGTCGGATTTCGAGAACTATCGCACCGCGTCGGGATCAGCCGCCCGGCTCTCTATTGGCACGTGGACCGACTCACGAACGCCGGATTGGTGGGCGAAGACCGCGAAGGCGCCAAACGCCGGTTCTACGCCAACCAGGTCCCACCGCTGTACGACCCAAACGAGGCCCGCGAGGTCGCGTAGCCTAGGCCGGATGGGTCATAAGGGACCACCACCCACGCCCGGACGTGGGCCCGGGTGTAACCATCGCTTCCAGTCTCCCTATAATCCACAGCCGGCTCGAAGGGAATTGACCCAAGGCGGCAACTCCCATGTGGATCAACAAAACCCTCGTCATCGGAATCATCCTGAGCCTCGGAGCTGGCGTTGGCGCAGCCTCCATCGACCTCGGCCGAGACGCGCTCCAAGGCTCATCCCGCCTTGACGCCTCTCCAATGACGGTCCCAAATGGCCGCATCGGAGACCAAGTCGCCTACGCGACGTTTGAACGCAACGGAAACGACGACGAGTGGCGTCGCGTCGGCACCTCCGAGCTCCGTGCGGAAGCCATCGAGGAGGTCGTCGACAAGTCGACCCAGCCGCGACTTGCCCTGGCCGTCGTCTGGCCGGGAGGGGAATGGAACGTCGCCAAGCAAGCCGGCCTGTTTGAAATTGAGACGCAAAGCAACGAGACCTACGAAATCCGGACCCACGTTGATCTTTCCACAAGGGACGCCATTTCGGGCATGTTACGTACGACGGGGGCTTCCCATGACCTCTTCGTGCGAGACCAGTCGAAGAACCACTCGCAATTCTCGCCCGGTCCCGTCAATGTCTGGGCGTTCGGCAACGAGGCGATGGTCAAGATTCTTCCCTTCCCGTACCAAGGACGTACCTACGCCTTGGGCGACCAAGCGATCACGGAAGCGCGCGAGATCCTCCAGAGTGACATGGTCATCGCCGGCAGGGTCAACGGAGATGTCCGGATCGACGACTTGACCTTTGACGGACGCGTCGCCAAGCGCGCGTTCATCGACGGCCGGGACGCCTACGCGGTCGAGACCAACGGTTGTTTCCGCATCTTCCGGATGGCCTACGACAAGACGGTCGAATCGCCCGTTTTCCTCCACACGGCAATCGATCTTCCAGCCAATGTGTGCTACACGACCACGACCTGGTTGACGGACGTCCTGGCCTATCCGGTGCTGTACGAAGAACGGGTCGTTCTCAACGGCACCAAGACGCATGGGTGGTTGGAGACCCTCGGGGCCATCTCGATGGGCGATGTCGAGATCCCTTGGGCGACGGAGCCTGTCGGCGCAGCGTACCGCGACTGGAACCCGGATGCGGAGCGAAGCCCCGGCGACCAACGATTCCCGGCAGACGGCTCGGGCCTTCGGCTAGACTACCCGTTGTCGGTGGCGCTCGCGGACGTGACGAGCAGCATGGGCCTCGTGCAGTTCGCGCAGTGGAAAACCCAACATTCAGACCACCAACTGGCGGGCATCGCACTCCGGCCCATCGGGACTCAAGGGGAAACCTTGCGGTGGACCCTCATCTTTGCCACGCCCAACGGACAGGCGTACGTGCTCGCAACCGAACGGACAAGCGGCAGCGCGGCTGCCCGCGTCCTCGAACGAGGCGAGTTCGCGAGCCCACCTTTCGGATCGAACGATTTTGCCAGCGGGCCGGTGACCTTGGCCGCTGCCGACGCGCTGCGGCGAACCTACGCCATCCACCCCGAAACGATCCAGACGGCCAACGCCGTGAACTGGGGCTACACGTTCCTCCCCGCCGGCGCGCGTTGCCCCCTCCTCTCAACGTGCGGCCCAGCGACGGGCGTCGTCGGCCAAGCTCCTCTCTACGGCGACTACGGCGTCAACACTCTCATCATCGGTCAGACCAACCGCTCGCAGCCGGACACGGGCGTCTCCGCCCAAGTGGGTGAAACGGAATACCTTGACAGTTGGCTCCGCATGATCACCGACACGGGCAACCTGTTCAACTCCCGGCAAGTCGACCGCCGACCAGGGTTCGTCACGCTGCCGTTGGGCGAACAGACGGCGCCCGCGGCCACGGTGGGGGCCGCGGAGCTACCGGGGATCACGCCGCCCGACATCGTACGAGGGGCCGTCATCACGTCTTCCATCCTCGCACTGTTCCTGATCGTGTACTTCCTGCCGGTGCTCAAGTTCCTCGGCGGGCAGGCGATTACCTTCGTCCCCGGCTACGCCAAGATCCTCAAGGCCGACGTCCTCCACAACAAGGTCCGCGAGACGATGGTCTCTGCGATCCGCGCCGATCCCGGCGTCACCGCGCCAAAACTCCAGACGCTCACGGGTGCCGGTTGGAGCACGGTGGTCTACCATCTCGGCATCTTGGAGCGCAACAAGGTCGTCTCGTCGCTCCTTGATGGCCGTCACCGTCGTTTCTTCCCCGTCGACACCACGAATTGGAGCGACCGCACCCGGATCGCGATGCTGAAGAACGCCCGCACCAAGGAACTCTACGAAGCGATCCTGGGGGAACCCGGCGTCGGATTCCGCGAACTCTCCCACCACGTCGGCATCAGCCGACCCGCACTCTATTGGCACGTGGACCGGCTCACCAAGGCGGGTCTCGTGGGTCAGGACAAGGATGGCTCGAAGGTCCGGTTCTACGCGAATGAAATGGGCCCCGCGCCGTACGATGCCAATGCGGCGAGCGAAGTCGCCTGATTCCCATTGCGCCCGGTGACACTTTTGTGAAGGAACGTTCACTAAAGGGAACGCCATCGATAAGCCGAATTTTTTTGCGCCACCGGAAAACAGCAGCAATGGAATTCCGCCGTGAGCAATTCCGTTCACGCCGCAACAGTTGGCCTCACAGGATCCGCCTTGTTGGCGTGCCTAGGCTTCCTGACCCGAGCCCGCGCATCCACTGAGACCCTTGCGGCTGGAGCGCCGCGCAACACTTATGTGTCCATTTGGTCATATAACTGACATGCGCATCCAACGATGGCTAGAAGATGTGTTCGGGTCCCCGATGCGCGTTTCGCTCCTCCGGTTCCTCGACCGAACACACCCGACCGAGCACACTCTGCGTGAGATGGCCCGCGCTTTGGCTACGGGACATAGCTCCGTCCGAGTCGCCGTAGTTGCCCTAGAAGCCATGGGAATCGTTGAATCCCGTCGGCTCGGAAACTCCAACGGTTACCGGATGCGACCGACGAAGCTTCGCCCTCTCGTAGGGGAAATCTTTGCAGCAGAACGGAGACTTGAGCGCCTCGCGGAACACGCCATCGCCGGCGCAACCCCAAAGGGAACGAGTGTATTCCTGTTCGGGAGCGCGGCAAGGAGAACGCAGACTGCGGAAAGTGACCTCGACCTACTGATCATCGCGCCTGATGCGCGGACGGCTCGGAACACTGCGGATGGGATTCGAACCGCCCTCGCGCCCGTTGGATTCCTTCGACCTCAGACGTTTCCCTTGTCAAAGAAGGACGTGGGAGGAAAAGAGGGAGAACCATGGTTTGAGCGTGCAAAACGAGACGCGCGCCATGTGGTCGGGCCCAAGCTGGAGTCGTGGCTATGACGACCCGTACCGTTGAAAAGGCCAAATGGAGAATATTCCTGGTCAAAGCCGAGGATTATCTTGCCATGGCCCGTCAAGGCATCGAGGCGGGACGGTGGGATCCCAGCGTAAGTGCCGCCATCCACGCAGGCATCCTCGCCTGCGACGTCGCCACCGTGGGATCGATTGGAAAGCGTAACACGGGCCAGCACGACGACATTGATGGCCTGCTGGCTCAGGCAGCCGCGGCGTTGTCGGTGCGCATGGACGACTCCGCGCGGCGAATCTCCCGCCTATTGTCAGTGAAAAATGTCGCAGAATACGAGGCCCGACGAATGACACGTCAGGATGCCGAAGCTGCCCTCAAGGCCGCCACCCGCCTTGTGCAGTGGGCCGTTGAGCTTTCGAAAAGATTCGCGTGAAAGTGGCCGATGTCGCGGGCTCGCAACAGTTGGCCTCATAGGATCCGCCTTGTGGGCGTGCCTAGGCTTCCTGACCCGAGCCCGCGCATCCACCGAGACCCTCCAACCCGACACCCTTGCGGATGCGAGGCAGCAGAGGAGACTGGCCAAGGTTTCCGAATCGCGGCCTTGTGCGGACCCGGGGTTGTCTCCGACCTCACAGCTTGCCGTCACGGCTGAACGCTCGGTGAAGGACCCTAACGGGCGCGCGTTGTCACCCCAAATGTCGTCGACCACGGATCACTCAGCGAGTAATCGCAATCCCCGCGGCTCTCTATCAGGGCGTCTAGAATCTTGCCGCATGCCTGGTATCCTGCGTCACGAATTTTCAGCAGGACGTTTTGGGGCTTCGGCGTGTATGACTCCACTTGCACGGAACTTCACAGGCACGCCACGAGGGCGCACTCCGAACCGGCTTCGAGGGAGGCAGGCTTGGGTTACCTGGCCTTCGTGAAGAACGTTTCGGTGCCCGTTGACTCGTTGGCGATGACGAGCGGAACAGCCGCCGACGGCCCGCCGCGGCGCCCTCGGATTCCAGCGGAAAACATCCGTTTCAGGGGCCCCAGACGTATCCAAAAGACCTGTGAACCCGGAGCACTGTTCCGAACTCCGATGGGACTCTTCCTCCTCTCCCTCGGCATCCTCGACGTCGTCCTCGTCCTCCTCGTGACGTTCGTCGCCTTCGTCGGCCGAAAACAACCCGCCGGCTCCTCCATGGATCCCGTGCGGCTCTCCCAAGCCCTACAACGCGCCCGGCTCCAGTTCGCCGTCGTCGCGGCCGCCTGGTGCCTCGTCCTTACGGGACACCTTCTCGTCCTCGTGTTCGACGTCGCCCCCGAACGCGCCGAGATCTACCTCCTCCTCGGACAAGCAATCCTCCTACTTCTCGCCCTTCTCTTCGAGATCAACCTCTACGGCGCTGCTCCGGAACAATCCGGACCCGCAACGCCGGTCTCCGAGGACACCACGGCATGAAGGGCTACCGGATGGTCCTCCTCGTCAACGGAGGCATCTTCCTCCTCGTCGCCGTGAACGCGTTCCTGCTCGCGCAGGTCTTGAACTCCCAAGCCGATCGTTGCACCGCCGAAACCCCGGAACGAGGCAACTGCGACCAGACACGCGACACCGCCACGACCGCGACCCGCGTCGCCCCGATCATCGCCGCCGCGGGCCTGGTGCTCCTCGCGCTCGGCATTTTCCTCGGACGCCGCGCGGCCGCCGAAAGTTTAGGTCCCGGAGATCCATCCGCGGCCCAACGCATGCCGGACGATTGGACGAAAGCGTTGCACCCGTCCGCCGATGGGCTCATCATCGACATCGAAGTCGTGCCCAACTCCCGCTCCCCCGGTTTCCCGGTCGGTTTCAACCCGTGGCGAAACCGGATCCAAGCACGCGTCGCAGCTCCGCCCGAAGACGGGTTGGCGAACGAAGAACTCATCATCCTCATCGCCGCCGCCCTCACGGTCCCGCGGACCGAGGTGAGCGTCGTCGATGGACACACGTCGCGACGAAAACGCGTCGCCGTACGCGGAATCAACGCCGCCGAGTTCACCCGACGTCTCACGGAGGCACCCGGTGAACGCTAAAGAGCGTCACGAGCGGATGACCGTCTGCCTCGAAGCGTTGCAACTCGAAAATTTCCACACCCCGGTCCTCGTCGAAGGCGTCCGCGACGAACAGGCGTTGCGCCGACTCGGCCTCGAAGGCCAGATCATCATCTACAATTCCGGCCGGACGTTAGGCGCCATGGCCGACAGGTTGGCGCGCACTCACAAACGTCTCATCGTCCTGTTCGATTGGGACCGAACCGGCGGCCACTTGGTGAAACGGTTCACCGAACATTTGGCAGCCCAACTCGACCTCGATCTCTCTTACCGAAAAGAGTTCGCGATCGTCAGCCAAGTCAAATCGGTGGAAGACCTGCCGGCCGCCGCGCGGCTCATCGAGTACCGCGCCGGACTCGAAGCCGACGATGGTCTGGGCGTCGCGTGACGTCTAGCGTCGGCCAAACGGGTGCTTCTTCCGCACGACGGTCGCGTCGCGCTCGGGTCCGACCGAGGCGATCACGATCGGCACGGCCACGGCTTTCTCGAGGAAGGAGAGGTACGCTTCGACGGGCTTCGTGAGCTTCCACGATTTGCCGGTTTTGACGGCTGCTTCCTTCCACCCCGGGATTTTTTTCCAAACCGGCTTGACCGTGGCGAGTGTTTCTTCGTTGGCGGGGAATTCTTTGAGCCGCGTGTCGAGGACTTCGTAGCCGGTTGCGACGCGGATCTCGTCCAACCCGTTGAGCACGTCGAGTTTCATGATCGCCAAGTGCGTGATGCCGCCGACGCGGATCGCGTATCGAAGCGCGGGCAGGTCGAGCCACCCGACGCGGCGCGGACGACCCGTGACCGTGCCGAATTCGCGTCCGACTTCGAGGAGCGTCTTGCCGGAGCCTTCCTTCGAGGAGATCTCGGTGGGAAACGGTCCTTCGCCGACGCGCGTGGCGTAGGCTTTCGCGACGCCGAGCGAGGCTTCGATCTCGTGGGGTCCGATGCCGGAGCCGGCGGAGGCGCCGACCGTGTTGGAACTGGTGACGTATGGGTAGGTGCCGTGGTCGACGTCGAGCATGATGCCTTGCGCGCCTTCCAACAAGACGTTCTTTCCTTTTCGAAGACTCGCAGAAACCAGTTCGCCTGCGTCGCCGACGTATTTTCGCAATTTGTCGGCCAAGGGCGCGTACTCGGCGAGGATCGATTCTTCCGTGGGCTGGTCGGAGACCTCCCACATGGCCATTTCTTTGGCTTTGATGGGGAACACTTCGGTCAACCGGGCTTTGAAGCGGACGGGGTTGACGAAGTCGAGCATCCGGATGCCTTGGCGCGACACCTTGTCGGCGTAACAGGGACCGATGCCACGTTTTGTGGTGCCGATCTTCTTGCCGCCGACTTTTCCCTCTTCGCGGGCGCCATCGAGTGCGACGTGGTAGGGCATGATGACGTGCGCGCGCTCCGAGATGGTGAGCTTGGCGCGTCGTCCGCGTTGCGCCAATTGTTCCAGCTCTTTGACCAGGACGCGCGGGTCGACGACGACGCCGTTGCCAATCACGACGCGACGTCCCTGGACCGCGCCGGACGGCAGGAGATTGAACTTGTACGTCTCCTTGCCGACCACGACGGTGTGTCCCGCATTGTTGCCGCCTTGGAACCGCACGACCGCATCGTACGCAGGAGCGAGCACGTCGACCAGCTTGCCTTTGCCTTCGTCGCCCCACTGTGCTCCAAGAATCGTGTGCGCCGGCAACGGTCCCGCTCCCGAAAGCGGCCGATGAGGGGGTTCCATTTAAACGTGAGGCCCAAAGGTGTTTTCCGCGAGACATCGTCTGAGCGACGCTTGTGAAAGCGAACGCCCTGGTCCAGGTGTCATTGGTCCTCGCCGTTGCCGGCTGCATCGTACAACCCGAACAGAGCGGCCCATGCGAACTTCCAGTGTTCAGCGTGGTCACCGGTCCGTTGAACGAAGAAAACGGGATCACGCGCCAAACCGGACGTCCGATTCCCGCCCTCGTGCGCTTGACCAACCAGGCGCACGTCGAACTCGCAGCCATCTTGCCGGATAAACCGGTCCAAACCGCCGCGCCTTCCAGGTTGGACGAATTCAACGTAACGACCATCTCCGGCAATACGACGTTGAAACCGAACGAGACGCTATTCGCGTTGGTGGAGTTCAACGGAAGGTTCGGTGGAGAGTACCCGCCATTCGAGCTGCGCGCGAGCCTGGTGGCGCCCCCGGGACGCGCGGTCGACTGCTTCAACGAACCCAGCGCGTCCGCCATGTACACGTTCGTCGGCGAGTACCAAGGCGAAACGGCAGAAGCAGGTCAGGGCGCCCAAGTCCTGACCGCGGGATTCTGGACGAACGGGACGCTCTTTTACACCAACATCGACCGCGTGCACAACGATACCCGGATCCCGCGCGCCGGCTGGTACGAGTTCGAAAACGGCGATCCCCTTCCCGTGTACGTGTACAATGCCAGCCGCACCGAGTTGCCGCCCCGGTACAACCGATCAGGCTACGTCACCACGATTCCCGGCTTCAATGACGCCTTGAAAGGCTTGTCCGTCGCCGGAAGCAAGGTCACCGTGATTCCCCCCGAACTCGCCTACACGCGTCCAGGGAACGAAGCGCACGACCTCTACGGCGACGAGATCGTGTTCTACATCGAGATCACAGATGTCGTTGCAGTCGATTGCCCATACCCGCAGCCGGTCTGTGAAGCACCAACTGCGCCCCCTGCATCCCACGTGGAAGCGCCGGCTTCGAATCCGGGGCGACCCGTCTAGCCGCCCGACGTGGCGTAACGCCCTGCGCGACCGGGATCCCCGAGGATTTCCGGCGGGCCTCGGCCATGTGGAACATGATCGAGGTGAGGATCGATCCGATCACGAACGCGAACCCGACGTAGCGGAACCCTCGTGCAACACTGAACCAAAGCGTCGCTGAGCTGACGAGGACGGAGAAGAGCAGGAACGCTAACCCGGCGAGGAAGATGTCGAACAAGGATTCCTTGAAGTTCTTCAATTACTGGTCCCTGGACGTTGACCTTCTTTCCCTTTTCTCAGTCGGTCGACGAGGGTCCGGGGGACAAGACGCGTAACGTTCTGGGTCATGGACTGAACGTGGTCGTCCAAAGCCAGACGCAGGAACGTCGCGCATTCGCCTTCCATTGATTCTTGGGATTCGTGATCGGGCTTCTGGTCCTCGCCGCGGCGGGGAAGGATCGTGAACCTCAGCCCGGCCCCTGAAGGCGCAGATCGTCACCAACTTCTCGTGGTCCTCACCAGCGCCCGCGGGGCACAGCCTGTGTTATCGACCACCGTCCGGGCCTAACGTCGCCCAAAAACGTTAAGCGGGACGTTTGTCTCGCGACGGTTGATCATGCGCCCTGGAACCGTCGCTGTTACTATTGGCCTCCTCGGACCCTTCCTCTTTGCGGGCTGCGCCGAGGACCCGCCGGCGCAGACGTTCGATTGTTCCGCGCCCGGTTTCGTCCTCGGTTCCGTGCATCTCAACGTCACGACCAACAAAGGCACGTTCATGCTCGAACTCTACGGGGACAAGGCCCCGGCGACCGTCTGCAATTTCCTCACCTACGTCGACGAAAAATTCTACGACGACACCTGCTTCCACCGGATCGTCAAGGGTTTTGTCGTACAAGGCGGCGGCATGGCCACGGATTCCTGCGGTCGCGCCGAGAAAGAAACGCACGATCCCATCCCGCTCGAGACGACCGGGCAGCTTCGGAATTATGAGCAGACGATCGCCATGGCCCGCACATCGGTCCCCGACAGCGGGACCAGCCAATTCTTCCTCAATGTCGCGAACAACAGCAAGATCCTCGACTGGGACAGCCCCAACAAGCCCGGCTACGCCGTGTTTGGAAAAGTCACCTCCGGGTATGAGGTCGTGAAGACGTTGGAGACGTTTGGTGTCAACGACGGGGCCGGCAAACCCACGGGACTCGTGTACGTGCAGACCATCCGCACGATGACCCACTGAGCCAGTCGTTCAAGCGCGTCACGAGAACGGCTTTAAGCCCGGTTTAACGGTTAAGCGGCCCGTGATGCTCCACCCAGTGCCACCCGTGCCGGAGCTTCGCACCAAGGTCGCCAAACGGATCGACGCTTGGCGACGCGGACCCGGAAAACATCCCATCATCGTGTTCGTCATCGCCCTTCTCGGTTCAGCGTTCGCGCAATCGATCGGCTGGATGTACATGAACAACGTGTTCTGCATGAGCGGCTTCGACTCTTCCTGCACCGGCCGGCTCGACTGGGGCGTCTGGTTCCTCGCCACGTTGTTCCTCTACGTCAACGCATGGGCGATCGCGTCCTGGATCGCGGATGTGTCGGAACGGCGGCGGCTTCGCAAACTGACGCCGGTGTTCGAACAACGCGTCGCCGCGCTCGATCCCGCTCGTCTGCAACGCCGACATGCGATCTCGGTCGAACTACGCGAGCGCGCCTTGGACCGTGAGCGCGAGGATGCGCGTGCGCATTTCCAAGCCACGCTCCTGGGTTGGTTCCGTAACCTCTTCATCGTCGGCTCGGTCGTCCCGCTCATCACGGTGCTCGACATCATCCGCCGCGCGAGCACCCTGGTCGTGTTCGTCGTGATCGTTTTGGCCCAGGCCTGGATCCTCTACAAGGTCACCAAACACGTCCGACGGATGCGACGCATCGCCGCCGAACTCCGCGACCAATGGGAACGTGATCTCCAGACGCTCGAACAGGACGTCGCCATCGGCGCCCCCGTAGGCGCGGAACGTGTCACGTTCCGGCCGTGGGCCGGACGTGTGCGCCCGGTCTCCACGACCGCCCGGACCGGACCATGAACGTCCCCGAAACGACGGGGACAATCGTCCCGCAGTTCCCTGAACTGGCGCACCGCACCAGTCGGTGGGCCACCCGTTGGCTCGATGGCCCCGGCCGGCTGTGGTACGCATGGCTCGCCCTCGACGTGGCGGCGGTCGTCGCTCTGAACCTGACGTACGCTCCCATGTACGACGGCTTCTGCGGTCGCCGACCGCCGAATTTCACCACGTGCATCGACGCCGTCAATTTGACGCATGGATCGTTGGGTGGTTTCCTCGCCATCTTCGCCGCAATTTGCATCCTCACGCCGATCGTACGCGCAAGCAATGCGGTTCGCCTGCACCTTCGGAAGCGGTCCGCCCCCGTCGGCTCGCGGAACGAGGCTGGTCGCCAAATCCTGGATCAACTGACGGACCCTCGCCGACCGGAGCCCCGGATGCGCCTGTTGTCCACGTCGTTTTTCGTGCTCAGTTTTGTGTTTGTCATGGTCTTGGTGCTCCTCTTGGACCCTCTGCGGAGCGCCTTGGCGGAAGCCGGAGGGTTCCAGCTAGAACGCACCCACGACTCTCTCTACGTGCAGGTGTATTCAGCCCACTTCGCCCTGTGCGCCGCCCTTGCCCTCGTCTTCGGCCGGGCAGCGTTTCGGCTCCGCCGTCGCGCCGATGAGACTCGACAGGACCTCATCCAGCGTTTGTCGACACGGTCCCCCAAAAGCGGCGAATCCGGGCATGCCTCAACGCCAATATTCCGACCGTTCGGCAAGGATGTCGCCGAGCGGGCGCCCGAAAAGGACTAAATGCGGAACCTCGGCTTGGCCCGACGGTCGAGGGAACAGCAATGGGCAACCCGAAAGTCAAGTTCGAAACCACGATGGGAACGTTCGTCGCCGAGATCTATCAGGACAAAGCGCCTACGAGCGCCAAGAATTTCCTTCAATACGTCAACGACCAATTCCTTAACGGCACGGTCTTCCACCGCGTGATCCCTGGCTTCGTCATCCAAGGCGGAGGCTTCACCCCCGGCATGGGCGAGAAGCAGACCCGAGCCCCGATCCCGCTCGAGACCAAGGCCGGCATGAAACACGACGACGGCTGCTTGAGCATGGCCCGCACCATGAACCCGGACTCCGGCACGAGCCAATTCTTCGTCTGCGACGGACCCCAGAAAGCGCTCGACCCGCGCGGACCCCGCGACGGGTACGCCGTGTTCGGCAAGGTCATCAGCGGGATCGAAGTGGTGCGCGCGATCGCACGCGTCAAGACGGGCACCAAGAAAGGCCACGACGACGTGCCCCTCACGGATGTCATCCTCACCAAGGCCAGCCTCGGCGCGTGAAGCAGCGGCGTGACGCTGCGCCTCGTCCCGAGAATTTAGCGCCCGTCGCGCCCGAGCGTGACGCGCCACGCTTGCTGGTCCCCACTGCCGCAGTGCCTCGGACCTCCTGCAGGAACAGCAGGTTCGGAGATTTCCCAACGTTCCCAATGAGTATCTAAGCGACCGCCGAGTCCATAGTTCCATGGCCCGGGTCCTGACGACCACCCTCATCCTCCTCGCCTTACTCCCCGGGACGGCCGCCGCCTGCAGCCTTGCAGGACCCGTCCCCGGACCCGGCCACTTTTTCCTCTACGAACTCGCCAGCGGCGACGAACTCGAGATCCCTGTCCACCAACGATCCCTCGGCGCGTCCTGCGACCTCTTCAACCCCTTCGCCTACGACGGCAAACGCTTCGCCTGGATCGAAGGCCCCGACACCTATTCCGACAAGGCGCCGGACACGGCGTTCGTGTACGACATCGCGGCCGCGAAGACCATCGAACCCAAGTTGACCGGCCTGCGACACGAAAAACTCTCCATGTCCGACGAATTCCTCGTGCACATCTCGTCCGACGCCGGCGGAAACCCGAAACTGTACCGATACCGATTCTCGACGGGCATCGACCAGATCGTCCCCGTCGCCCTCCCCTCCGGATACCAGTATCTGTGGGATGACCAGATCGCGATTCGACGCGCGGACGCCGCCAGCAACCAGTTCTTCAGCGTGTACGACGCAGGCACGTCCCAGTACGTGACGCGGGAAAAGACGCCGTCGCAGCTCGGCGTTCCGAACGACGCGACCCTGTACGGGTTCGGCGAAGGTTGGCTCCTGTTCTCGTCATACAATGGACAGAGCGACGACTGGTGGTCGTACGAGATCGCCACGCAAACGACCGAGAAACGGTCGGGATTCGGCTCCGGGTCGTATCCGCCCGGCACGATCCACGACGGTCGCACCTACGCGCTCATGTGGAACGACAAGTACGAAGTGCGGACCCTGGTCTCCTACAGCCTTGCCGACGGCGAAGAGACCGAACTCGGCGCTGTTCCCCACGAGCCCGCATCGCGTCTCGTCTACGTCGACGGCGTCGTCGTCCTTGGAAGCTACTCGAAAGTCGACGCGCACACGCACGAACCCTCAACGAGAGCCACGGGCCCGGCGGGGCCCGGCGTTGCACGCACCATCTCGCGACCGCCGCCGCCGGATGAGCCCATCTGGGAGATCCCCAACCTCGGACCCATCGCGGTCGGGTTCGTTGTCTTTGGAATCGCTCTGGTTCGACGACGAACCTAATCGCGACGGATCCAGACCATCGTCGCGTTGTCCGGCGCACCCAACGCGTGGATCTCGGCGTACAAGTGGTCCATCGCGGCTTGGACATTGTCGCGTGAGGATTGCAACAAACCGGCAAGCGAAGCGCTCCCGACGATCCCATCCACGCCATCCGTGCACAATACCAGCGATGCGCCCTTGGCGAGATGCGCTTTGGTGAGGTGGCCGCGCAGCCGCGGGTTGCCAAGAAAATCGGTGATGGAACCGTTCGGCGCGGTGTCTCGCTCCGTCAAGAGTCGGACGGCGCCGTCGTGGAGGAGGAAGGCACCGCTGTCCCCGACGTGTGCCAGGTGGACGTCGCCGTTCGTCGTGATGATCGCGACGACCGCGGTCGTGTAGCCGCCTTGGGCCAAGACCGAGTCGTTGAGGTCTGGTAGGATCTGGTTGATGGACGCAACGCGTCCTACGACGTCGAGAAGGTCGGTCGACGCGGCGCGCGCCGCAATGTCGCCCTTGGGTTCGCCGCCCAAACCATCAAACACGCCAAACACCCCGACCGGACGGCCAACAAAGGGCGCGTCGACCCGGGCCACCCACGCGTCCTCGATGCGTCGACGAGCCCCTTGGTCGCAGCGGACCCGCACGGTGAACCCGTTGCCGGTGAAGCTCCATGCACCCGCCTTCAAATCGGGCCCCCCACGCATCATCTACGTTTAGTGCTGACTCTTTTGGTCTCATCGATTGAACGCGGCCACGAGAATGTACAAATCGTGGGCCCCCGTCGTTAGACCCTCCTTGGAACTCCTGGCACCCCCGCCCATGGAGATCGTCGGCCCCGCCGGCCGTGCCCTCCAACGGTACTCGAAACTCGAGGCCCGCATCGGCGCTTACACGGGTCCCCTCGCGTTCATGGCGATCCCCGCCGCGGCCTTGCTCTTGTTCCTCTTTGCAGCAAGTATCTCCGTGTGCGGCGAAGGCTGCGGACTGTTCTCCGCGCTCGTCCTCGTCCCGGCCGTGTATGCGACGTTCACCGTGTTCGTCGCCGCCACCGCACTCGTGTTCGCACGGCGCAGCCTACGACGACTTCGACGGGACCTCGTCGTCACGACCGCAATGCGGGTCCAGAGCCTCAAGGACTGGTTCGTCCGCGGTGACATCACCGAAGCCGCCTACGACGCTCTTCGCCTCAAAATGGTGGGGATCTCGGAAGGCAAAGCGCCGCACGTCAAAGCGCAAGACGCCGCCGCGTTCTACCTGCGGTTCGCGGGAGTGCTTTGGGCCACGCTCCCCGTCGCCCTGGCGTTCTTCTTCGTGAGCTTCCTTGCGTTGACGGACGGTGTGTTGATCGCCGTTCCTTTCGCCCTTGTCACATTGTTCGGGGCCATCGGCAACGGATGGGGCATCTTCTACGGTCTCCGACGCGGGAAAGAACTACAACGCGACGCGAAACGACTCGAGGCTGCATTGATCCGCGACATCGAAGAGGGCGAACGCGAACTCCTTCGCGCGGCCAACCAACGAAAAGGAGGCGCCCCCGTGTCTCAGCCCCAGCCGTACCGACGCGCCACGTTCCAACCCTTTTCGGGACGGTGACGGCAACGACGCGCCGGGCATCGTTTTCAAAAGAAGAACGAGGCGACGGCCATGAAGAACACGATACCCATCACGATCACCAACGTTCCCAGCACGATGCCGGCGACCGCCAATCCGCCGCCCGGTTGACCGGTCTTGTTGGTCTGCACCTTGGCGACGATCCCAAGCGTCAACGCGATGAACGCCAACGGCCACAACAGGAGACCGATGATGCCAAGCACGAGCGACGCAACCGCCATGCCGTTCGTCGACTGGCTCCGATTCATGTGCGGCGGCAACGGGGCGATGGTGTCGGGCGTGGGCAACGAATACGTCGAGGCGACGACCGACGTGCGACCGTGCGTGGGAGGGGAGGGCGCGTAAGCGGGTGTGCCGCTTCGGTAATGGCAACGCGGACACTCGGGCGCAGCGCCTTGGGCCTGGAAGGCGCGACCGCAGTTGGGACAGATGAGTCGAGACAACCGGGCGTCGGCACGAGGGCACGGAATTATCAATCCATCGTGCAAGAACGTCCAGAGAACCGTTTTCAACGCAACCCGGCCTGGCGGTCCTGAATGGGGCCCGTTCCGCCGCCGACCGACTCGGCGCAAGGATTCGACGCGGCGCGTCCGCGCGACCCCGTCGTCGAGTACATCCGGATCGGCCTCGGCGTCGCGGTCCTTCTCATCCTGGTGCTTGCAGGATTGGCGTTCATCAACAGTTTCTTCCTCGAGCCCCCGGCCCCGGAAGGTCCCGGCGGGGAGCCGGCGGAAAAAGAGCCCGCGGAGAGCGGAAACGAGGGTGAAGGCGAGCCGCGCACGTGCGAGCGCGTCGTCGGCTTCATGAAATTCTTCTTCTGGATCATCGCCACGTCGACGGTCCTTTCCTTCGGACTCGCCATCGTGCGTCGGAGCAAACACCAGAACCGGATCGCCACGAACCCGTGGGGCATCCTCGCCACGGTCCTCTTCTTTGCGAGCCTGCTTTTCTTCGGGTTGTGGCGGATCTCGGATTTCGTCTGCAACGAGAGCCCGAACTGCCTCAACATGACCAACGGCTCGTACTCGACCTACCTGTTCCTCATCAGCCTCACCCTCGGCGGAGTCGGCGGGGGAATGGCTTTGGCGCATTTCCGGCGCATCCCGTTCTTCCAGACGGGCTTCGGACTCATTGGCGTCGTCCTCTACATCCCCGCGATCCTCTCCGGGTTCTCCTGGTACATCATCCGCCTCGTCTGCAGCCCGCGACTCTCCTGCGCCACGCGCGACGCGTTCCTCGACACGCTCCTCTTGACGTTCTGGCTCGCGTTGGCAGGCGGCGTCGTCGCGATCTTCTGCGGCGTCCTCGTGATGCGCGCGATGAAGATCGACCTCTTCCGAAGCGGCTGGGGCGTCCTCGCCATCCTCCTCATCGCCCTCTCGATGCTCGCGGGCGGCGGCTGGAAACTCGCGAGCGGAATCGAGGTCCCAGGCTGCGACGAGTTCACGGGCGAAGAGCCGACCTGTGAAGGCATCAAGGCCGACCTGCAGAGCAACCTCAAGCAGACGATCTGGACCCTTGTCATCGTCGCCTTCGTGATGGGCGGCGGGTTCTATTTCTACCGCAAAGTACCGGCGAAGTTCTTCACGAGTCCGTTCGCGGTGATCGCCTACGTGCTCCTCATGCTCGCGGGTCTCGTGTGGCTCTTGCTCATCTTCAGCGGCACCCTGTGCGGCGAACAGGAACCCACCGACGAGCCGCCGGACGTCACGCCGACGGGCACGCCCACACCGGGGCCAACGGCGACCGGTACAGGCTCTCCGGGTCCGAGCGGAACGGCAGGATCCACCGGACCCGGACCGAGCGGCACCTCCGGCACGAGCGGAGGCGGCGGAAGCGGCAGCTCCGGAGGCGGCGGGCAAGGAGGAGGATCGAGCGGCGGAGGCGGCTCGGGGGGCTCCGGCATCGGGCCACCGCAGGTCCCCATCGAACTTGGGACGATCCCGCTCATCTGGGTGCTTGTGATCGTTGGCGCGCTCGTCGTGGGAGCGTTGCTCATCCTGTTGTTGCGTCACCGCAAGATCGTCCTGTCGCGCTCTCCGAAGATGCCGCCCGCCGCGCAAGTGCAGGCCGCCGAACGCGCGAACCTCATGCGGATGCTCGACAACGCGAACCTGAAAAGTGCTGAAGCGGTGATCGCGGCGTACCGCGGATTCTTGGCGTGGTGCGTCCAGCGCTCCTTGGCGAAGGCGGATGAAGAGACGCCGCGCGAGCACGCGGAACGCGTGCGCAAAGCGTACCCTGTCCCCGAGCCTGCGATGCGAGCTTTCATTGCAGCGTACGAGGTTGCGCGTCTCTCTACGCGCGAACCCACCCTCGCCGAGCGTCAGGATGCGGTGCGGTTCGCCCGCGACATCGACAACGTCGCCTGGTCGAAAGACTCGGAGGCCAAAGGTTGAACCCGGTCCTCGTGTTCCTTGCATTCTTCGCCGGACTCTTCCTCGGCGTCATCCTCTGGTCGCGGTTGCGTCCCGATCCGGTGGGACGGCGCACGCGGCAGATCAAGTACCAGTCCGGAATCCACGGACGTGTCGACGAGTGGCTCTACTGGCGTGCCGAGATCGGCAAACCGAGCCTCGCCAAGGTCGTTGACGTGTCGCCGAACCCGCCGGATAACCCGTGGCTTCGCGCGTTGCAGGCGCTCGTGCGGGAAGAATCGCACCGAAGCGGTGTGGAACTCAAGGACGCCCGCGAAGTCCTCCTCGCGAAACACCAGACCGCGTTGACCCGGTCGTTCCTTCGCGGACGCGTCCACGCGGCCGTGCGTGCGCATGCGCGTTCGCGCTACCGCGGACCCGGCGCGCTGTTCGAACCTTGGCTGTACTTTGTCGCCTACCCGCGCTACGGCAGGCGATACCTCTACCTCGATACGATCGCCCACGCACTCCAGGAGATGCGAACAAAATGAGCAACGTGAACGTGAAAGCTGCGAGCAAAACGATCCAAGACCTCGCCAACTCGGTCCAAGGCGTGATCGTCGGGCGACCGCAAGGCGTCCGACTCGCGATCCTTGGAATGATGGCCGGCGGGCACTGCCTCTTCGAAGACGTGCCGGGACTCGCCAAGACGCTCTTGGTGAAGACGCTCGCGCAGTCGGCTGGATTGGATTTCAACCGGATCCAGTTCACGCCGGACTTGTTGCCCGCCGACATCACGGGTTCCTACCTCTACAACATGAAGTCGCAGACGTTCACCATGCGCAAAGGGCCCGTTTTCGCGCAGATCCTGCTCGCGGACGAACTGAACCGGGCCCCGCCCAAGACCCAGGCGGCTTTGTTGGAGGCGATGGCCGAACAACAGGTCACGTTGGAAGGTTCATTGCACCCGCTTCCGAGTCCGTTCCATGTGTACGCGACGCAGAACCCGATCGAGTCCGAGGGCGTGTACATCCTGCCGGAAGCCCAGCTTGACCGGTTCATGCTGCGCGTCTCGATGGGCTACCCGAGCGAGGACGAGGAAGTCGAGGTCCTTACGCGCGTCGAATCGTGGGATGGAAAACCGCCCTTGGTGAAGAAAGCGGCGAACCCGCAGCAGATCCTCGCCGCGCAGGCCACGGTGCGCAAGATCCACGTGCACCCGGACCTCAAAAGGTACATCGCGCAACTCGTCCACTTCACGCGACGCGACCAACGTGTCCTCGTCGGCTCGAGCCCGCGTGGTGGCATTGCCATGATGGGACTCGCCAAGGCAGCGGCCTGTCATGCGGGTCGCGATTTCGCGACCGCGGATGATGTCAAGGACATCGCCGGACCGGCCCTCGCGCACCGCATCCTCATCCGACCGGACGCCGCCGCGCGCGGCTTGACCGCGGACGATGTGGTCGACGAAGCGTTGCGCACCGTGCCGACGCCGAAAGTGCCGCAGGTCGTTGCGCGGGTGCAGGTGGGCACGCGGTGAGTCAACTCACGGCCACGCGCCGGGTCTTCCATTTGGGGCTCGTCATCTTAGGCGCAGCCCTGGCGGCGATGTTCGCCCGCACGTGGATCCCGGCCGCGGCCGTCATCCCGATCCTGGGAGCGGTGCTCATCGGTTTCATGGAAGTTTTGCTGCCGTTGCCGATGAAAGCGCGACGCACCATCGACCCCCGCCAGCAACTCCTGGTGGGCGACGAAATCAAGGTGCAGGTCGAACTCGTTCCGGCGCAACTGCCCGGCAACCTCGTCGTGGACGACGACATTCCCGTCGGATTTCGAGCCAAACCGGGCGGACGGGACCCCATCGTGCCGGCAAAGGATGGTGCCATCGCGCGCTACAGAGCCGTCGCGCGCCGACGGGGCCAATACGAGTTCGGTCCCCCGACCGTCCGACGCGTCGGCATGCTGGGCCTGTTCGAACGGACCGACAAGGTCCCGTTGCGCACCGAAGTCACCATTCTTCCCGCGAGTGCGAAACAGTTGGGTGTGCGCGTGCGACCGCGACCGCCGACGCGCACCTCCGAGATGGCAAGGAGCATGCGACCCGGCGCTGGCGAGGAATTTTTCGCGCTTCGAGAATACCAGCCGGGCGACGACATCGGCCAAGTGAACTGGAAAGCGACCGCTCGGATGAACCGCATCATCACGAACGAGTTCCTGCCGCCGGAACCGCCGCGGTACCTCATCTACATCGATGCGCGCGGCGCGGCCGCCGAACAAGGCGAGACCGACGCGTTCGAACGCACGTTGGAACTCGCCGCCGTGTTGGTGGAGGCGCTCATCGATGCCCGCGCCCAGGTCGGCATGGTCCTTCTCTCGTACCAAAGCGTGTTCCTCGTGCCGTCCGGCGGGCAGAGCCAACTCCGACGGTTGCGGCAACTGATCATCCAAGCCAACCCCGGCCAGGACGCGCCTCTTCTCGATCTCGTACAAGCAGGTGCGGGGCACCTGCCCGCGCGCACCGACGCTGTGCTATTGACTGCGAACCCGTTCGACCCGACCTTGCCCTCCGCTGTGAGTTTCCTCAAATCACGCCACCGACACTGCGTCCTTCTCTTCCCCGGGTTCCCTGAACCCGCTGGAAAATCGTTCGACGACACGGTCCAACGCGCAGCGGGTGCGCTCCTCAACCAAGAGCAGGCGACGGCGCTCGCCGCATTGCGTCCCCTCGCGGACGCAGCGAGTTTGTGGCCGCCCAACGAGCCGATCGCCGTGACGTTGGCGCGTTTGAACATGACGGGGAGGCGACGATGAGGCTCCCAACGTGGCGCACACCAAGCGACCCGATGATCATGCGCCTGCTCAGCGGAACCGCCATGACCCTCGGGTTCGGCGCAAGCCGGCTCGCATGGGACGGTTGGAGCCTCTTCTACATGCTCAGCGCCGCCATCGGCCTCCTGGTCGCGTACGGCATCGTCGCCGTCTGGGGCGAACGCACCCGTCCCCGCTTCAACCTGTTCTGGCTCCTGACGCTCGTCGTCCTCGGCGTTCCCATCTTCGCCTCCATCGCCGCGCAGACACCCGAAGACGCCATGGTCCGCTATGTGCCCCTCGCGATCCTCGTCGGAATGTTCGTCGCGCACAGCCACGTGGTCGGACCGACGCTCCTCATTGGCGCGCCCATCTTCCTCGCGGTCTTCCCGCCTGGCCTCGAATGGGCCGACGCCACCGACGGACACGCATGGTTCATCGCGTTTGCAAGCCTCTTCGGAATCATCGCGGCGACGATCGAACGTGACCGTCTGCACGCTGAGAGCAGTCCCCCGATCCCGTGGCTCTGGAGCGTCATCCGGTTGGGACTCGTGAGCATGTGGACGATCCTCGTCATGATGTTCAAGGAAGAACTCCAGGTCGGACGCCTGTTTGCCGGATTCGGATTGGATCCGCGCGGCGAACTCGGACGATGGGCCCTGCTTGCATTGTTCGTTCTCGCGCTCATCACCGCCACGTTCCTGTTCCGAGGAAAGAAGGCCACGCCCCCGCCGCAAGATGTGCCTCCGGCCGGCTGAGGCTCGAACAAGCCTACATGGACAAACGTCGGCGACCCACGAGCATACTAAAGCAAGGCCCGACAAACGCAGTGCGGATTGGACGCCGACCTTTCCGGGCCCAAGCACTGGTCCCGACTTTTGCTCTGGGGAGCCCTCGCCGCGATCTCCTACCCACTCGTCTACCTCGTCGTGATGGAGAACTCGAGCGCCCAAGCTGGCTACTTGGCCCTCGTCACCCAAGGCCTCGTCACGTTCCTACTCCTCCTCGTCGGGACCGCACTTGCGATCCACTGGGCGGTGCGCCAACCCCGAAAACTGCGCCCCTCGAGCGTCATCGTCTACGCGCTTCTGTGCGCCTGGATGGTCGTCACGGTCGCGGTCGCCTGGTCGTTCTGGGACGAACGCCAATCCGCCTCGTTCCTCGAACTCCTCATCGTCTCACCTTTTTTCTTCATCATCGGAGCGCCCGGCTTCGCCGTCGTCGCGCTCGCCGCGTGGCGAGAACGCCGACGCGCCATCCGACCGGCCGAAGGTGCAACGCCACCACGGCCCTGACGGCCGTTGGAAAAAGGCTATTAGACGGCGCATAGTCGGAGCGCCAGAATGCTGCGCGCCGCGCGAAACGCTCTCCAAGTCGAGTACGCCATCCGCGACGTCGTCCTGCCCGCGCGCGAGCTCGAGAAGCAAGGCATCGAGGTCCTCAAACTCAACATCGGCGATCCCTGCGCCTACGATTTCGACACGCCCCAACACATCAAGGACGCCGCGATCGCCGCGATGAAGGATCCCCGCAACAACGGGTATTCCCCGAGCGAAGGCATTCCCGAATTGCGCGAAGCGATCGTGCAACGGGAAAAACGACGAAACGGGGTCGACTACACCCCCGACGATATCTGCGTCACCACGGGCATCAGCGAATCCCTCGCACTGCTCTACTCGTCCGTGCTCGAACCCGGCGACGAAGTGCTCGTCGCAGGCCCCAGCTATCCTCCGTACACCGCGTTGGCGAAACTACACAGCGCCAAACCCATCTCCTACAACACGAAGGAAGCGGCCGGTTGGCAGCCTGACGTGGACGATATTCGTCGACGCATCACGCCACGCACCAAAATGATCACGATGATCAACCCCAACAACCCGACCGGCGCCGTGTGGGGTCGTCGCGTCGTCGAAGGCATCGGCGGACTGGCCGCG
This sequence comes from uncultured Halobacteriales archaeon, assembly GCA_964408365.1. Lineage (GTDB taxonomy): Archaea > Thermoplasmatota > E2 > JACPAO01 > JACPAO01 > JACPAO01. The sequence continues at coordinate 34,635 of CAYOZB010000009.1, forward strand.
GAGTACAGTAAACAATTGTTCCTCGTCTCCGACGAGATCTACGACGACATGACCTTCGACGTCAAACACAACGCCACGGCGAGCCTCGTCAAGGACGTGCCGTTGGTGACCCTCAACGGGTTGAGCAAAGTGTACCTCGCGCCGGGCTGGCGGTTGGGCTGGACGATGTGGCGGGACCACAACCGCGGACTCGACGAGATCCGAAAAGCGTACATGAACCAGGCCCGACTCCGCATCTGCGCGTCCACCATCGCGCAACACGGCGCGGTCGCCGCGATGAACGGACCGCAAGACCACATCCCCGTCGTCGCGCAGAAACTCAAGCGCCGCCGTGACCTTGCGCACAAACGCCTCAACGAAATGCCCGGCATCTCGTGCGCGAAACCCGAAGGCGCGTTCTACGCGTTCCCCAAGATCAAAGCCCTCGAGGAACCCGGCTCCCCGTGGCGAACGGACAAGGACTTCGTCCTCGACCTGCTCAAAGAAGCACACGTCCTCACCGTGCACGGAAGCGGGTTCGATGCCACGTTTGGCGCGAACCATTTCCGCATCGTGATCCTGCCCCCGGAGGAAATGTTGACCCGGGCATTCGATGCGATCGAGAAACACCTCAAGCGTCGGCTCAAACCGGTCGCGGCGTAGGCCCTCAAGCGATGGGCTTAAGAGGTGCGGGGCAAGCCAATAAGAACCCTCGGGCCCACTTCTCGTTCGTGCAGGGGTTGCCTAGTCTTCTCGTTATTGCGTTGATCTTGGTGTCGGGGTGCATCGCTGCGGATCCGGCTTCCACAACGGGCGCCGCCCCGCCGTCCGAGGCGACCACGACGACCGATACAGGAGCGATCGACGGAAGCGTGACGACCGACGAACTCCAACCGATCGCCGGCGCGCAGGTCGCTCTTCAGAACTCGAACATGAGCACCGTGAGCGCGTCCGATGGATCGTTCTCCTTCAGCAACCTCGAGCCGATGACGTACACTGTGATGGTGGCCGGGCTCGGATATTTCTCCAGCCAAAAAACGGTGGGGGTCGTCGCGGGGGAAGCCGTCAAAGTCACGTTGATCCTGGACAAGATCCCCATCGCGCCGCCTCCAATCGAAGACATCCGACACTACGAAGGCGAGCTCACCGCGAGCGACCTATGCAATGCGGGTGAGGACAGCCCGTTGCCCGAAGGCGTCGCGTACCGCGATTATCCGATCGTCATCAACGAAACGAGTCCCGAGGGGCTTGACATGGCGTTGACGCAGTTCACGGTCGATCTCGTTGGCGTCGACGCGCCCGCGACGATCGACATCGATTTGCATTTCCGCGACGCGACGGGCAAGAACATCGAGACCGGCACGACCTCCGCCCCGGAAGAACACTTGGAGATCAACAAGATCCTCCCGCCCGGCAATTATGTCCTCAAGGTCATTTTGTGCCTTGGTGCGCAAGCCCACTACATGATGGAAGTGAAGATGCACTACGAGTTGGGCGAAGCCGCGAAGTACGCTCGTGAAAAGGACTCGTAGCCGGCTTCTGGCCCTTCGACCCGGTCGCGTAAAGCCCGCCGAAAGTGTTTAGAACCAGAATGCGACCCTCTAGCACGGGGCGTAACGTGCAGACTGGCAAGTTCACCATTGGCTTGATCCTCGTCATTGGGATGTTTTCTGGATGCGTCGCCGAGGGCACGACGAATACCGCCGTGGGCCCAGGCGACCAGGAGATTCCCACCGTTGCGCCTCCGGCGCAGTTCGATGACACGACCGGCGCGGTCGAAGGCATCGTGCTCGACGAGGAACAGCAGCCGATCGCGGGCGCCCAGGTCGGCCTTCTTCAACCATCGTCAAACTTGTCGATCACGACGACGGCCGATCTTTCGGGACGCTTCACGTTCAGCCAAGTCACGCCCGGCACCTACCAGTTGTTCGCACAACAACTCGGCTTCGAGACCGCTGCACGTTCCGTCACGATCACCGCGGGCGAAGTCCTTCCCGCATCGTTCCAACTCACCAAGATCGCAATCCAACAAGGCTACGTCGAGGTCTGGTCGAAGCGCGGCTACTTCCAATGCAGCACGACCATCTTGGGCTCCACCGGGCCTTGTGGGTTCTTCCCCCAGGTCGGCAACGTCACGCCCATCTCCTCGCTTTTCAACCAACAAGGCTCCCGCGCGTTCATCTACAATGTCAGCGCGGGCGTGGTGAGCGCGTTCAACGAGATGCGATGGACCCCCGGAAGCGCCGCCACCGGCACCAAACTCAGCCTCACCTTCACCTACCAAGAACACGAAGGCCAAGTCCGCACGGCTTCGCACTACTGGTGCACCTCGCGCGCCGACAGCCCGGTCGTCGATCACTGGGAACGCGCCTTTATTGACGAGACCGAGACCGAGACCGACTGGGACGAGGAGGAGCCCGGCAAGTGCCTCTCCGGCGTGCAACAGCTTCCCAACAACGACGAACCGCGCACCATCGATGCCGACGGAATGCTCCTGCGGTCGTTCGCGAACACGGGACCCGGCCGGAATCCAGCCACCGGCGCCGACCTTTGCGCGGTTGGCTCATCGTGTTTTGGAATGGCGTGGGAGCAGTCCTTCGAAATGTGGTTCAGCGTATTCTATTGGGACCGTGCCCCGGAAGGGTATACGGCGCTGGCGGACCAGTAACCGACCTGCAAACGTAGGGAAAGACGATATACGGGCACCCTCGCCATGCGCGGTCGAGGTCGTCCCCCTGAAGCTCTCGATTGTCCTTTTGTCGGCAGTACTGATCGCCTCGTTCGCCGGTTGTGTCCAAGAGCCTTCCACGCCCGACGGCAAGGACGCCGATGTACCCGCCGCGCCCCCGGCAGAATTCGACGAAAACACTGGCGGCATCGAAGGCACCGTCTTCGATGAAGAAGGCGCTCCCGTGCCGAACGTCCAGGTCGCCGTCCAAGCCGCCTCCGCCGAGCCGTTGACGATCCTCACCGATGCCGTCGGCAAGTTCAGTTTCAGCAGCCTCGCCCCCGGCACCTACCAAGTGTTCGCGTCGGCCCTCGGGTACGAATCCGCGGCCAAAGCCGTCGCGGTCACCGCAGGCGAAAGCACCTCCGCCCAGTTCGTCCTCGTCAAGATCACCCTCATCAACGCCTACCACGAGATCCTCATGTTCAAAGGATTCTTCGACTGCACGTGGGCGAACCCCACTGGCAGCGGCAACTGCGGCTACATCGGCCAGACCAACGGCACCACGGGCAACCCCCTCGAACCCCAATGGGTCAACAGCAAACGCAAGTGGAACTACCTCGCCGGACCCGGCGCCATGAGCGTCCTCCACGACCTCACCTGGACCCCCGGCAGCTTCGCGACCGGATCCAAAATGGGCATGACCCTCAGCCACGGCCCCCTCGAGGACGGCACCCAGCGTACCGGAACCCACCGCTTCTGCGCCGCCAGCGGATTCAACCCCGTCCAACTCCAATGGACCCGCGAAGACATCGAGGACGACGGCGAATGCTTGACCGGCAGCGCCCAGGTCGGCGGCAGCATCGCCGGACCCCCCACGATCGACCCCGAAGGCCTGTTGCTCCAAAGCTTCGTCAGCACCGGCGTCGGCCAGGTCCCGGTCCTCAACGAAGACTTGCCCGTCGGCGTCGCCTACCAACAACCGTTCGATCTCTACGTCAGCCTGTTCTACGGAGAAGAATCGCCCGAAGGGTTCACGGCCTTCGTTGACGCCTGATCCGCCGCGGGTACATTCCGGAGCACCCACCGCGTCCACTCATCGAGCGCCGGCTTTGGCGAACCGCCCACGCCCTCGACGAGGCCCCAATGCTGTTCGGCCGGCCCGAAGGACCCGAACGTCGTGGGCGTGTCCCGGTACGAAGGGTACACGAACGCCTCGACCCCGGCATCAGAATCGCATGACGGCGGCGCCGCATTTTTACCGGTGTGGGCAAGTCATCGGCGCGTCGGCGACAAAACGTTTAAGGGCCGGTTCAAGTAACGCGAGAACTTAGCCCTGAGGAAACCCCATGCGCGCCCTTTCCGTGTCCATTGTCGGCATCTTTCTCGCCGCCGCGGTCGCCGGATGCCTCGACCGGGACGACGTCAACAACGAAGTGCCGCAGACCAACATTCCATACTCGTACTATCTCAGCGACGAGTTCCCCCTGGACCTCGATCATGACCACACCGATCCGACCTTGCACGATGCCAATTTCCAGATCGAGTTCGTCGCTCACAACGCGTGCACGGAAAGCGGCGACTACGTGGCGGGCTCCACGGTCGGCGGCTTTACTGACATCGCGTTCTGGGGCGACTACGCGTTCGTCGGGAAGCGCGACGGTTTCTGCATCCTCGACGTCTCCGAACCCACGGCACCGAAATTCGTGAGCCACTACCGAGGCGAACCGTCGTCCGATCTCGAAGTGACGCCGGACGGCAACTACGCGTTCCTTCTCACGCAACGAAACACGGCGCCGAGCGCCGCCCAGGCCGGCTCGACGGACCCGACGGACAACCTTCCGCGCGGCGCGATCGTCGTCGACGTCACCGACAAATCCAACCCGCAGTTCGAATCTTTCTACCCCGTGCCCACGAACGGAGTCCACACCGCGGCGGTCTTCCGCATGGGCGAACGCACCCTCGTCAGCATCCAGACCTACGACTGGATCCCACCCGGCGGCTTGCCCGTCGCGCCGGTGCCGCAACAAAACCCGCCGTATACGCAGCGGATCGAGATCACCGAGCTCAAAGGCGATCCGAGCGGCACCATGACGTTGCAACGCGTCGGCATGTATAGCCACCCGCGACCCGCGACGTCCCCGCTTGTGTTGTTCTTCCCGCACGACGTGTACATGCAGGAACACCCCATCACGGGGAAGACGTACCTGTACGCGGCCTACTGGGACTCGGGTCTCATCATCCTCGACATCTCGAACCCCGCCTCGCCGCAACTCGTGAGCCAATACGACGACCCGGCGCCTTCCAAGTACAACGCGTACCACGACGTGAAGGTCAGCGAGGAACTCATCGACGGACGACACATCACCGTCGCCGGGCCTGAGCTCGAAGCGGCCGTGGGCGAAAGCGGCGTGTTCCGCATCTTCGACACGACCGACCCCGTCCATCCGGTCCAACTCTCGACGTGGGGCCTCCCCGGCGTCGATGGGTTCGGCGGCGGATACCAGTTCAGCCCGCACGTGTTCCAAGTCATCGACGGCCGCATCTACCTCGCACACAACCACGGCGGCATCTGGGTCGTCGATATCAGCAACGAGACCCTCCTCAAGGACCCTCAGGTCGCCGGCTACTATTTCCCCCACGGGGATGAAGAAAAACCAGACTCCTGGGGAAAGAGCGCCAGCGTCTGGGGCGCCTACTACCAAAACGGGTACGTCTACGCGACCGAGGGCACACAGGGCGTCCACGTGCTGCACTGGATCGCCGACGACACGACTCGGAAGATGGACGAGTCGATGCCGCACTCGCACTGAAACGTCACTTCAACGTTGGGCCCGTCTCGGCGGATTGCGGGGCGCCCGCCTGCACGGCTTCGGGCGTCGTCTGCGCGGGCGTGTCGGGTCCAGGGGCGCGCGATGCCAAGTACGTCGCAATCAGGATCAACACCGCGCCCGCTGCCGTCCAGCCTGAGAGGTTTTCGCTCAGAAACAGAACGCTGATCGTGACGGCGACGACGGTCTCGAAGAGCAACATGATGGACGACGCGGCGGCAGACGTCGACTTTAGGCCGACCTGGTACGCCCACAGGGCGACGACCGTCGGGAAAACGGATAGGTATCCCAAGGCGGCGACGCCGTTCCAGTTGCCCTCGTACGCCAATCCGTCCGTAAACAGCGCGACGGGGAACAGCACGAAGAGCGTGGTCACGAACACGACCGTCGTGAGGGCGATCACGTCCGCGTGCGGGCGCTCCGTGAGGTAGCGCTTCATGGTGAGGATGTACACGGTCCAACACACGCCGGTGCCGAACGCCATGAGGTCTCCGACGAATTCCGTGTTGGAGAACCGCAGCGAGGAGAGGTCGCCGTTCGACGTGAGCATCACGACGCCAGCGATGCCAATCACGACGCCGAGTCCGGTCGAGGCGGCGATGCGCTCCTTGAGGAGGTAGAATGCGAGAAGGGCGGTGATGAGGACGTTGACGTTGACAAGGAGCGATGTCTTCGAGGCGGATGTGCGGTCCTGCGCCAAGTATTGGAGCAAGTAGCCGAGTGCGTTGATGACGCCCAAGCCGACGAGTCGCCAATCCGCAAACAGGGCCCAGTCGACACGTTTGGCGGGCAATGCGTACGCGAGGAGCGCGAGTGTGGCGATCGCGAACCGGAAGTAGATGAACGCATACGGCTCGAGATTCCCCTGCTCCAACCCATACCGTGTCGCCGGGAACGTGGTGCCCCAGAGAAACGCCGAGAAGAGGACGAGGGCGGTGCCGCGTCGCATCATCCGGCAAGCCTCAGTATGCTCGGAACTGCTTGGTCGCCGCCGCAAAGTCGAGTGTGCGGTCGTAGATCTCGGTGCCCAAGATGGCGGCCTGGACGCCCAGTTCTTTCAGCTCGCTGAGCTCGGCCAGGGATTTCACGCGACGATCCACCATGGTCGGCGTCTTGAGCCGTTTCACGAGCGAAAAGATCCGTTGCTTGTCGCTGCCGTTGAGCGACGTCAACACCAACCCCTCGAAGCCGAACGAGTCGAATTCGAGCGCGAGATCCTCAAGCGGTTTGCCGGTGTCGACGGTCTGTCCCTTGGCGAGGATGTGTCCCTGTTTCTCGTCGAGGTTCGCAACCAGGCCTTTCGGGAAACACTTCGCGGCTTCCTTCATCCAGTCCGGGTGAAGGACGCCCATCGAGCCGACGACGACGCGGATGACCCCGGTGTCCCGCAATTCTTGGATCCGTTTGAGGCTCGTCACGCCGCCACCGCACTGGACGGGGATGTTGACGCAGTCGATGATGTCGGCGAGCGAGGGATCATTGGAGGTCAGGCCCTGGGCCGAGTCGACGTCGACGATGTGCAAGCCGACGGCTCCCAATTTCTGCAACCGGAGCGCGACTTCGCGCGGATCCGTCATGGGCAACGCTTCGCCTTCGCTCGGCATGTCGATGGCGTCGAGGCATTCGCCCTTGGAGAGTCGGATCTTCGGAAGCAGGAACATCTGGGAGTCCGCCAAGAGAAGGCTCCCCTATGTAACGGTTCACGAGCGAGTCTGGAGCGCGTCCG
>CAYOZB010000010.1:0-41732 GCA_964408365.1 uncultured Halobacteriales archaeon
CCTCGTTGCCGTCCATGCTCATCGCGAGGTTCACGAACTTGTCGCGCGCCATGTAGCCGCTGACGAACAGTTCGCCAAAGAGGACGATGTCGGCCTTGGCTTGCTTGACGCGTTTCTCCAACGTCTTGAGATTGGCGTCGAGATTCCCGACGACGGGTCGTTCGGTGGCAAGGGCGAGGCGCATTGGCCGCGGCCATTCCAGCATACTCTTAAAAGTGATGGGTTCGTAGGCGCGAGTCGATGGCGGAGCAGATCCCGATCGGGCTCCGCGTGTCGCTCGACCCGGTCGAGGCCGAACGCAACCTTGTCCGTTTTCTCAAAGACTACTCCGCCGATTCGGGACGGGAAAATTTTGTCATCGGGATCAGTGGTGGCATCGATTCCGCCCTCGCTGCCGCTTTGGCCGTGCGCGCGGTCGGAAAGAAAAAAGTGCATGGCCTCGTGTTGCCCGACGACGGCACCTCGAAAGAGACGTTGAAGGACGCTGCGCTCGTCGGGAAATGGTTGGGAATTTCGCTTAAGACCGAATCGATCCAAGGAATGGTCGACGCGGCGGCAAAGGCCGTTGGCAAACTCGGCAAGGCAGCGCTTGGGAACGTCAAGGCTCGCTGCCGCATGATTCTCCTTCACGCCGAAGCCGCGACGCGCGAAGGCCTCGTCCTGGGCACCGGAAACAAGACGGAGGTTTTTTGCGGCTATTTCTCGAAATTTGGAGATGGCGGCGTGGACGTCCAACCCATCGGGGACCTGTACAAAACCCAGGTTCGGATCCTGTCGAAGCACTTGGGAGTGCCTCCACGTATCATTTCGAAAGCGCCCACGGCCGGACTCTGGGCAGGACAGACGGATGAAAAAGAACTCGGCATCACGTACGAGGCCCTCGACCGCATCCTCTTGGGTTTCGAACTCAGCCTGCCGTTCCCCCAGATCGCGAAGATCGTCGGCCTCCCCACTCGTGAAGTGGAACGCATCGACATGATGCGTCGCCTCACCCAGCACAAGCGACGCATGCCCATGTCGCCCAAGATCGGATTGCGCACCGTGGGCATCGATTGGCGGGCCGCCACGATGGAGCGGTAGATGCTCAAGCGTCCGCCGCGCATCTTCGCCTTCTTCCTCACCCTCCTTGCCGCGGCGAGCCTCGCGGTGCCGATCTACGACGTCGCCAACCACTACCAAGAATGGGGCCCCTTCGGCACCCTCATCGGTTGGACCACGGTGTGCGTCGCCTTCTTCGGAATCCTCACCGTCGCCGTCTCCTTCGTCCGATCCTTCCTCGTCCCGGTGCTCAAAGACACCGAGTACCCGCCGCGCGGGGATGGAAATCTTTAACGCGCACGATCACGTGTGACGAATCGAATGGCGCGCGTCCTCTTGCTTGGGTCCCGACACACCGATCAGGACCGCGCCGTCTTCGAAACGCTCCGACTCTGGGCGACCGAAGCGGGCCACCACCCCGTCGTCGTGCCGGAAACCGTCGACAAACCGTTGGCCGTGTGGCGCTCCGCGTTGGAATCCACCGACGCCTGCGTCGCGCTCCTTGACGGGTCCCCACTCGACGCGTCCACCGCATGCCTCGTCGCCCTTTCCTTCGCGAGCCGGCGACCCATCCTGGGTTTGCGAAGCGACCGACGAGAGGAGATCCCCGCCGAGATCCGCGCCTGCTTGAGTGACCTGGTGAAAGTCAAATCGTGGCAAGACCTCGAGACGAAGGCGAAGGTCGCGTCGTTTCTCGGGGACATCCGGGTGTTCGCGGGCGCATTGGTGCGCGATGCCGTCCCGAAGATGGTGAAGGAACAGGGTCAAGAGATGAAGTTCCGGCAGGTCGCGGAACAAGAATATCCGCGCGTCCTCAAGCGAAAACTCGTCGAGACCGCGCAACGGTTGGAAGAATCCGATTTCGGCGTCGAACAGGAAGAGATCGCGGACGTCCTCGAACTCTTGGAGACGCTCATCAACATCCGAAAATACGACAAAGAATCCTTGCGCTCCATCAAGGAAGGCAAGTGGCGAAAACGCGGCGGCTTCCAGAAGGGGTTCCTCCTCGAGGAAGATCCCATCGTGTCATCACGGTAGCCCGCGCCCCCCGGTCGGGTGCGGGCTTGCATTTCTTCATGCGGAGGTAGCCTAGCCCGGTCAAGGCGGCGGTCTTGAAAACCGCTGGGTTTCCCCCACGGGAGTTCGAATCTCCCCCTCCGCGTTTTATGGGCCTGAAGAATAAACCGCCGCCACTTCGAATGCCTAGTCACGCGGAGACCGACCAGACTCGGCGTCCAGATAACCTTGGGTTACCTTCGCCGGGTCGCTAAGAATTCTGTTCGGTGGCCGCGGACTCAACCAGCGCCACCGACCCACGGCAACTTCTCCACCGCTTTGCGCGCCATCGCGGACACTACCAGATGTGCTCCAGCGAGCGCCAGAATTCCCACGAGAGCCGCTGGGGCCACGAGGTCCGCAACCGCCGGGGTCTCCCTGACGCTGGCGATGCCTGCGGCCAGGGGCAATCCGATCATGACGATCACGATCCAGCTCAGCACTTGGACGAGTGTCAACGTCTCCTGGATGCCTCGGGGGCGGTCTCCGACTCGCCGGACATAACCGGCGGCGACAAACAGGCGGACGACGGCAACGATTGGAACGGCCCCGACGGCGAGAATGAAAAGGAGAATTCCGGGCGCCACAATAAGCATGATGATCGCAAAGGGCAAAGCCACTAACATGACGAACAGGAGCAAAACGAACAGGGACGCACTGAGCACCACGGCGACGAGCTGCAGGAGAGCCAGCGCCGTAAGGAGGCGGTATGCTTGGCGGCGTGTGCGAGAATCCAATGGCATCCAACGGGGCAGCGCAGGCGAACCGGGTGAGGCAAGCACGTTGGGTCGCGTCGGTGGGCGTACGAAAGGCCCAGGCGGTGGTTGAGAGCGAATGGGAGGGGCGGCGGCTCGGGCCGCTTGGCGGCCAGAATCGGCCGACATCTGCGGTGCGTGGCGCACAATGTCCAGCCTGCGGTCGTCCGAATCGTGGTTTTTCAGTATCAACAGCTCTCTGCACGCGGCCAATCGTCGTTATCCGTTTTCTCTGCGCGTTGTGAATTGTGGCCTTAGCAACCATTAAGAGGGGTGGGGGAGCGGCTCTGCCTTGCCGGACGATCAGCGCCGGCTCGCGAAAGGGGCTGGTGGTAGACCTTGGTGCGTACTGTTGCAGTTCTGCTGTTGGTTCTCGTTCTTGCGTCGTCGAGTGTCCCCACCTCAACCAGCCAGCAGCCCTCGACGCTGAGCGTTTCCTCCATGGAGGCGCCGACCACGTTGGTCGCGGGAGGGACCGCCATCGTCAGCGTCGCGGTGAAGAACTCCGCCGCCACGCCGGACGCGGTCGTCGTTTCTCTGACTGCTATCCGCGCGAACGGCGCCACCAGGAACATCGGAAGCTCCTCCACAACGGCCATCGCAGGCGGCGGTTCAGGCTCGTTTTCCTTCGAGTGGGACGCCTTGGATGCTGGTGGGCAACCCTTCGAGACGGATGCCTCCCAACCGGTCGTCCTGCGTGCGACGGTCGTGGGGAGCGGTCCAACGCCTGCCTCGGCGCAGTCTGAGATTAGTCGTCCCATCCATGTTTACGGGTTCTCCCTCGAAGTCCTTCCTCTTCCATCCAGCACGATCGCCCCCGCCTCTCAGCAAGATCTCACACTGCGCATTCGCAACACGGGCAATGTTGGAGCCGTCATTGGCCTTGCCCTCGGCACGCCGACCCCGGGTTGGACGTTCGACCTTGCCGCTGATGCGGTGCAGCTCTCGACGCCGACGTCCGCGCGGTCCGTCCTGCTCACAGTCACCGCGCCGGCGGACGGGCAAGCAGGAACGACCGGCACCGTCGGTGTGACGGGCACCGCCGACGCAGCCCCGCATGTTACTTCCGCGCTGGACGTCACGTCCGCTCCGATCAGCCGTACCGGCGCCGTCAACATCCTGGCAGCGCCGCAACCCATGACGATCGATCCTGGAGAGTCGGGCTCGGGCCAGATTACGGTCGCCAATCACCAAAACCAAGCAGACGACATCCTCCTGGAGGTCACGCCGCCTCCCGAGACGACCGCATTCTCTGCCGTCGCCGAGCCAATGCTTCAGACGATCGCGCGTGATGGCGAGGAAACCTTCACGCTGCGCGTCGACATCCCGACCGACGCGCTGGCCGGCGACTACGCGTGGAGCGTCCGGGCGCGCGCGACGGGTTCCGGCGTGCTGTCGCCGTCCGTCTCATTCGTCACGAAAGTCCAACAACTGCACATGGTGGACGCTTCCGCGCCAACCCCGCCCTCCCTCCTCGAGCCCGGGCGCGCGACGGAAGTCGCCGTCCATATCGAGAACCTTGGTAATGGCCTCGAAACCGTCAATCTCATCATTCCGGACGCCCGGCCCGGCTGGACCATCATTGGTCCGTCGACCTTTGACATCGACGCCTACGATGAGACCGACGTGACGATCGGCCTCTTCGTCCCGGCGGACGAGATCCCGCAGGAATTCTTCGTGCGTCTCAAGACTAGTTCCGTCGCCGTTCCGACGGCAAACGCCCTGATCTCCTTTCCCGCCACCGTTGCGCCCCGGCTGCGTCCCGCCATCAGCGGGGCTGGAGCCGATTTTCTGGTCCACCCTGGCCAACCCTTGAACGTTCCCCTCACGCTCATCAACGGAGGGAACACCGAAGGCCAGGTCACGCTTACGGCGCAGGTCCGCGTCACCGACAGCAAACCCAACGCGGGCTCGCCCAGCGGATGGTTAACGTCCGTGTCGCCTGCGACGGTCACGCTCGCTCCGAAGCAGACGGCGGCGGCAAATCTTGTAATCACGCCACCCGCGGGCATTCCGACGGACGGCCGCGTGACCGTCGACGTGAGGCTTGCATCGTCGAGCAACAACGACGACCGCGTTGATGTCGTCGTGCGGGCCCTCCGCGCCATTCCAAACCTGTCCCCGGCCTTCAAGTTCACGACGCCTGGCGTCCCGTATCAGGATCATCCATTGACCATCGGCGTGGACGTAACCAACACCGGATCGCTAACGTCCGGTGTCACCACATTACGCTTGGGTCTTCAGGATGCGGCGGGCCAAGCCCGTACGCCCGTAGACGTGCAGGTCCCCCCCGTGCTTCCGGGGCAAACGAAAACCCTTGAAGCCGTTCTGCCGTCTGACAGCGAGCACTTTGTCGTGACGGCGGCCCTCGACCATGCCAACACGGTCGAAGAATTGGACGAATCCGACAACGGGTTCCAGGCGACCTTGGAACTTCGCGCGTTCAAGATCACGGTCGCAACGCCCGTCGAGCGGGCCGCTGCGGCCGGCGAAGCCGTATCCTACGAAGGCTCCTCAGGCTTCCGAATCCAAAACTCTGCGGCTGCCCCCGAATCCGTCATCCTCGAAACGACCTACGATCCACCCTGGTTCCCAGCCGCGACCTCTCAAACAATCAGCGTGCCCGCCAACGGCCAAGTCAGCTTTCCGATCAACATCGTGGTCCCTTCCAACCCGACCTCTGAATCCGTCCAGATCAAGGTGCGTGCAAAACATCCCGTGCACGCGCTCCTCGTCGCCGAGGCCACCGTCAAGCTCGTCGTTGAAGACAAAACGCCTCCCACCATCACCGATCAGGTGGGGCCCGGCGACCTGCTCCTTGGCGAAACGGGAAACTTTAGCGCGGCCATGGCCGACGGTCTGGGCGTCCTGAAGGCGCGCCTCATCGTCGTCAGCCCCGACGGCACGGTTGACACGCTCTCCCCGGCCGTCGGCGAAGGAGAGGACTCCTTTTCCAAGCGGTTCATGAAGGTTGGCGCGTACCGCGCCTACTTTTGGGCGCAGGACAATTCCACCCGCCGAAATCAGGCCGACACGTCTCTGTCTCCCCTACGCTTCGAGGTCCGCTCGACCGACTCGCCGGTCCTGCGGCTCGTCAGCCCTGCTGCAAACGCGACCATCCGACCGGGAACGATGATCCTCGTCTCGGTCCTCGGGACGTTGAGCGTCGAGTCGGCCGAACTATGGATCCGCGCCGACGCGACGCCGCTGCGGCTGGAAGAGCCCCTGCAGATCCCGACGAACGGCTGGCGTGATGGGTGGACGAATTTCACCATCCGCGTGACCGACAAGGACGACGCGACCACGGCGATGGACGCGCGGCTCCACATCGACGGCACGCCGCCCCGCATCGCCTGGACCCCCAACGCGATCGCCAAGGGCCGCCAAAACCTGGTTCAGATCCGCTTCGAGGATGCCTCGCCCATCAAGTCAGCTACGCTGCGCCTCGAGGATGCCCGGGGTGATGTCATCGATGTGCCTTTGACCCAAAACGGCACGTTCCATGAAGGCCGAGCAAACGCGAGCTTCTCCTTGCGCGCCGCATTCGTCATCGCAGAGGACGCGGTCGGAAACCGCGCCTACGCGGAACACGACTTCGCGGCAGGGGCAGGCTCCGCATTGACGGCAAACGCGCCCGCGAAGGCTTCGGCGGCCGGCTCCGTTCTTGCGACGTTGGCCATCGTGGCCGGTATGTACGTTGGCCAAATGATCCGAAGAGGTCGAAAATGATGCGAAAACCAAGCGTTCTTGTCTGCTGCTTTCTCTTGTTTGGTTCCTATTTCTTTTCCGGCGCAGGCGCCCTGGACCCGTGCGTCGACGCGGACGGTTTTCCCGCGCCCTCCTCGTCCGCCGCCTCCATCCAATCCGATCGTACCATCGCCGCCGGCCAAGTGCTCGAATTTGACTGCAAGGAAGTGGTGGTCCGTGGAAACATCACGGTGGCCTCCGGCGGCGAACTGCGAATCACGAATTCCATCCTGAAGTTCGATCCGCAGACGACCACGCCGCTCAATCTTACGACTCAGGACGGCGGCCTGCTGAACGTCACAGGATCCAGCGCCATCATGCCGCACCCGACCAACATGACGGGAATTCGCATCTACCTCGCGCCCGGCGCGAAGTCCGGCGCAGGCGGCGTTCACGATCTATGGCTCGCGCAGATCGACTCATTCATCGTCGCCTCTTCCGCCGTCGTCTTCAAAGGCCTTTACGTCGACACGGCGACCAGCACATGCCTCAGGATTTCGAACGCCTCGCCAACGTTTGAAGCTCTCGTCCTCCATGATTGTCCTCGGGGCGTCCTCGTGGATGGCTCTTCGGCTCCGACGTTTCTTGCAGCGATGACCGAGGAGGTCAGCCTGATTGGTCTGCAGGCGGGCCCCTCCTCCAAGATCGTGTCGGAGCTCAGCACGTGGTCGTCGGCGAACACGGGCGTCTACCTATTGGGCGACGCCCGGATGAATCACCGCAATGGTTCCTTCGGGTCCGCTCCACAACACGCCAACCTGGCTTCGGCCGCCGGCAAATCGCCGCACCTGATCCTCGAGGGCACGAGCTTCGACGCGTCCGCAGTCGCGTTGGATGGCGCCTCGCGGCTCGACTCATACTGTTTCCTTCGAGCGCGCACGGTTTGGGGATCCGGCGCGGACGCTGGTGACCTCGTCGACGGCGCCGACGTGTTCGTCCAGAACGCGACCGGGATCCGGCAAGCCGCGGCTCAGACAGGTTCCGACGGCATGACTGCCGTGCTGCGGCTTCCGATGCAAAACCTGCGAGCGACCTGGGCGACCGACCACAACGACTACACGTTCGACGCCACCAAGGCCAGCAGCGTCGCACCCCTCCACGAGCAATCGATCGGCTGCGAGCCGGCGATGATGGTCGAGCTGGAACTCGTCGCCGATGAGGACGATGAGGGACCCATCTGGCCCAACGCAAACGCCCTCGGCGCCGCCTCATCTTCGACATCCTGTCCAACCCCGAAAGCGTGCTCCAACAATGGTCGCGTAGAACTGACCTGGCAACCCGCGAATGACCAACCCACAGATGCGTCCCCCAACCGGGCCGTTCGCCACTACGAAGTCCACCGCGTCTTCCCTGAAGATCCCAAGGTCTTCCGCGTCGATCAGACCCAATTCATTGACGTGGGTCGCCCCAACGGCACGCACTCGTACCGGGTGATCGCCTACGACCGCAGCGGGAACCCGTCCGCCGTGTCGAACCAAGTGGTCGTCGAAGTCGACCGGGAATCCCCCTGGCTGAACTGGGTCTTCAACCTCACACAGAACCACGTTCCCTTGCACTTCAACGACACGTTCAACGTCACCCTCACCTCCGGCGACAACCGAACAGGCCCCCCCACCATTCGCTACCAGCTGGGCGGGGCGGCGGAGCAAGCTTACACGGTGCCGTTTGACGTGCTCGCCGTCGGCACCACGGCCATCAAGGTGAAGTCAACCGACAACGCGGGCGTCGTGCGCGAGGAGACCAAATCCGTCGTCATCGACCGCACCAAACCCGTCGTCGGCTTCGCTCTATCTCCGGCCACCGCGAACACAGCCGATGGCTGGTACACTACGGCCCCGACTCTGACTGTGACGGGCAGCGACTCCACGCCAGGCATCCTTCACAAACGCCAGTACCAGATTGGCACCGCAGGAACGTGGCAGGACTACACGAATCCGGTAAGAATCGATCAGAGCGGCGACCACACTGTGAGCGTGCGCGCCATCGATGGCGCCGGAAACAAGGCGACCAGCCAGGTGCGCCTTCCCATCGACTTGAGCGTCCCCGTTTTGGCGGCCAATGCGACTGGCACCGTCGGCGACGCCGGGTGGTTCCGTTCCCCCGTTACGATCCAGGCCACCGCGACGGATGTCGGTTCCGGCGTCAAGCATCTCTCCTACCGCAACGGCCAATCTGCCTGGCTCGAGTTCGAGAATCCCCTGCGGTTGACAGAGTCGGGACCGCACTCGCTGACGCTTCGCGCCCTCGACAAGGCAGGCAATCCTTCGGTGGAAGTGAAGAAGACCGTGAACATTGACCGAATCGCGCCTC
Organism: uncultured Halobacteriales archaeon; assembly: GCA_964408365.1. Classification (GTDB taxonomy): domain Archaea; phylum Thermoplasmatota; class E2; order JACPAO01; family JACPAO01; genus JACPAO01. The sequence continues at coordinate 8,907 of CAYOZB010000010.1, forward strand.
TTCCCCCCGAGCCGCTCTGGAGGGTCATTGAGGACGGCACCGTCATCGGCAACTGGAGCATCGCACCGGCGGCCGATCTTCACAGCGGCGTCTCACGCATGCAAGTCGAGACGAGCTTGCCCGATGGAAAATCCATTGGTCTCGATCCCACCGCCCGGGGAGGCCTGATTGGCCCCCTTCCGCGCGGTCTTGTGTCGCTGCGCGTCCGTGTCTACGATGCGGCCGGCAATGATGCCGCCAGCCCCTGGATTCCCGTCCAGATCAACACGACCACGGCCCGCGCCCAAGACATCCAGATCGGGACCGTGCGCGCCACGGACGTCACACTAGTGCACTACGAGCCACCCGGCGACGTCAGCATCGAAGAGGTCAGCTTCTTCCTCGACGACCAACTGTTGTTCGCAACCAGCGAACCACCGTACCAGATCTCGTGGGACACGCGACGCGTGCCGGACGGCGTCTACACCATCAGTATGGTAGCGCATGACTCGGCCGGGCACACGTACCAGTCCGCCAAGACCTACGAGGTGCGAAACGAGTATGGACACGTCCTGATGGACGAAGCGCCGATGGTCGTGTTGTCCGCGCTTCCGGCTCTGCTTGGAGCGGTTCTCTCCGTCGCTGGCTACGCTATGTGGCGAAGGTGGGAATCCGCATGAACAACGTGCCCACCCGCGTGATCAAGATCGCCCCCCCGAAGCCGATCGTACCGGGAGCCCCTTTGCCACGACCCGTCGCCTACACCGTGATGCAGGGACGCCCGGTTCCTCGCGCGCCCGCCACATCGGCACCAGAATCCGCCCCATCGAACACCCCAGCGACGGGTCCTCGCGCGCCCGCCCCATCCGCACCAGGATCCGCCCCATCGGACACCCCAGCGACGGGTCCAACATTCGGGCAGGCGCGACGCCATAAGCTGATGCACGGGGGGTTCCTCGTGGGGCACGGCCTTCTCGCCTTCGCTGTCTTCGCGGTTCCCCTGCTCGTGCGACGCAGAGCGTGGACGGCCGCCTGGCTAGCCCTTGGGGCCATCGCGTTAACGCTGATTCTCATTCAGGCATTGTCGCTTCTGCGGTACCGCGCCATGGTCCGCAAAGAAGCCGCCATGCTTCGCCTCGACCGGATCGAGCCGACCGAACTCGAGTTCGACCGTCCGCTGGAGACCCCGGTTTGAAACGCACGCCGCGAAGCCTAAGGTCACGGATCGGCGCACTGACGCTCGTTGCCCTGATGCTCAGCGGTTGCCTCACCGTCCCAACCCTTCTGAGCGACCCGCTTGGTTCCGTCGGCTCCGACGCGGCTCCCATATCCGACGTGCCGGACAACCGGACCGCCGACACCCTGCAACGGCTCTCCAAGCGCCTGAACCTGCCCATCTCGGACGAGGACAAACTCATCCATAGCGCGACCTTCGGCGCGGACGTCCCTGCCGGCCTACTTCCGGCACGCTACCTCGCTCATGCCCACACGATGGAGGCCCCGCTTCGAGAGACCCTCGCCGTTTGGGCGGCCTTCTTGGGCGTTCCCACTGTCGACGATCCTCGCTTCTACGCCGCCGACGACCTTCCCTTACCGGTCCAACGGGCCGTCGCCGCGCTCCTGATGGCGCTCATCGACGCGACCACCTTGCAGGGCGAAGCTGCCCGAGGATTGAGCGACGCCGAGCTTTGGACGCTCGTCGACGGGCTCGATCGTTTCCACAGCATCATGGACCCGGCGGACGACGTTGAGCGAGCGTTCGCCATCGCGTTCGTGAACGCGACCTCCAAGGTGGACATGGACCCCATCCTCTCGTCGGCCCAGATCGTCACCAGCACCGTCGCCGCCGTTCTGCCCGCCTTGCAGGACTGGGCCGATGCGGCCTCCCCGTCAGATGGCGAAACGGATCCACGCGTCGCCGACATCCGCCAATTCGTCGAACGTTACGCCGACGACCAAGGAGGCTTGGTCGGCTCGGATCGTATCCGAATCCTCTCCGACGCCCTCCGGATGGCCGCTTCGTGGAACGGCCTCACCACGCCGGCCACCGTTCCGCCCATCGAGCCCGCCGGCCCGTTTCCACTTCGGGGGGCCCTTGAGGAATTGATCGGGATCTCCGGCATTGTCAACAATCCCGGCGTCGTGGAGGCGGCCCTTCTGCGCGCCGATGGCCTTCCTCCCGCAATCCAGACGGCCCTCGCGAGAATCGTCCTCAACCAGGCCGCCTATCTGGACGCCCTGTCCCGTGCTGCCCGTTCGACGGACCCGAATTCCGTCCGGTCCGAACCGACGATCGCGCTCCTGCAGTTCCTCGAGGCCATCCGAATCTCGACGCCGATCCTGGAAGCCTGGGCCCTCGGCAACGAGGCAACGCGGCCGACCTCGCCCCGCACGATGGCCGACACGGCGCCGGCGCTCGCCGGACTCGCAGACCTTGGACGCGATCTTGCCGATCCCAGCACGGGTCTTTCGGACGTCATTCGGGCCGGCAGCGCGCTCTGGGGCATGGATGCGCCCGCCATGGCAGCCCCGCCGCTGCCCGCCCGCGGCCAACTGGCCGACTACGTCCTGGACCTGTACCGCCATCAAGGCCGCGACGTCGACGACCGCCTCGTCCAGTCCCTGCGTGAGGGCGCGATGGCGCTCCCGCCGTCCGTCGAGCGGAACGCGGCGCGCATCCTCGGTGCCCAGCTGGACGCCTCGGCGGAACTCCACGCGTTGCGCGCCGACTTGACGCCGGCCGACCTAGCTCTCCTCACCGAAGATTCGACCACTCGCGCCTACGCTACGCTGCAGGATTACAACCCGTCCGCGGTCGACGTCCAGCATTTGCGTGACGTCGTGGAACTGCATCTGCGGATCCGAGACGGATACGCGGGCCCCGCGCTCCGGCTCGCAGCCGCCGTGGACGCGGCGGCAACGGACTTGGCTCGCTTCGTCGAGGTCGGTCCATCGGTGCCCGATGCAAAGGAAGAGTCCTGGTGGAGCGGGGTCGTCGGTTTCGTCCTCAACTGGCAGTTCATGGGGACCGCGGCGGCCCAGGCAACGCCGTCACCCCCGTCGCCGCCCAACCCAGAAGCGTGCCCAGAAGCTTCCCCGCTTTCCCGTTGTAATGACGTCTCGGTGCAGGATGTCTGGTTCCAGGACCCGCTCCTGGGTCAGGTCATCATTTCGGGATACGGGTCGACCCGTTACGATTCCAACTTCATCGGTCGAGACGGAGCTGCGAGCGGCGGCATGCTGCTCAACCGACAGGTCCTCACCATCGACCTCGGCGGCAACGACGTCTACTCGAACAACGCGGGCGGCGCCTTCTTCGCATTCCTGCAATCCCCGGGAGGCCTCATGGCGGACCCGTTCCCGACGGCCGTCGCACTCGACATGGGCGGCAAGGACGAGTACCGCCTGCCTCCCACGGGGTATCCGAGCGAGGGCATACAGGGGAGTGGCGTCGGTGGGATCGGCTTCCTGTGGGACCACGCGGGAAACGACCGCTACACGGCCAAGACCCACGCCCAGGGCTTTGGCGGAGGATATGGCGGCACGGGCCGCCCCGACTCTCCCTGTGTACGGACGTCCTCGAACTGCGTCTACGGTCCGTTCGGCGTGGGCGTCCTGCTGGACCGCGAAGGGCAGGACGCCTACTTCGCGCAGCGAAATGCGCAGGGCGCGTCGACGAACCCCGACCTTTCGGGGACGAAGGTCGATTTCCTGGGCGGCACCGGCATCCTCGTGGACCTCAGTGGCGGGGACCATTACGAGTTGGCGGCTCCTGGGCGCGGCCAAGGGGACGGCACGGGTGGTCTCGGGCTGCTTCTTGACGCAGGCGGCGACGACGTGTACCGTAACGGTACGCAGGGGAACGGTGCGGGGGGCGTCGGCATCCTCGTCGATGTGGGCGGGGATGACACGTACAGTCGCAAGCATTCGGGCGGTTCCTCCTCCTTTTCCGACGCGGAATGCTGGATGGATAAGCAGGACTCGGGAGCCAGCGGTGCGTTCCTCGACCTGGGCCCCTCTGGATGCGCGCCGAATCTCTTCGGGGCGACGGTGCCTGCCGCGCCGACGCCATCCGGCACGTCGATTCCGTCACCCGCGCAGATCATCGGCGGCCAGCCCGGCTTCATCCTCAACTTGCCCGGAGTGTTCGCGCTCGGGGATTCGGGACCCACGGTCTACCCCGCGGCAAACAACTACGCCTTGCAGCTGGACCTGGGAGGCGACGACGATTACTTCAACGCCGCCGGCGGGTTCCAGAGCGCGTCCATCGACTTGGGCGGCGACGACGACTACGTGGGGGCAACGAACACGCAAGGCGCGAAGGGCGGCGTGCTGGTCGACCTAGATGGAAACGATGAGTATCGCGCCAACTCCGACGCGCAAGCGTCGGACGGTGGAATCCTATTCGATGGGCGCGGCAACGATGTGTACGTGTCGGGCGTCAATTCCCAGGCGTCGGCCTTCACAAGTCTGCTCTTTGGAACTACAATGTCGGTGCTCCTCGACGTGGAAGGGGATGATTCCTATTCGGCGCCTCAGCAGGCTATGGCGATTTTCCTTGCCTATCAGGCAATGTTCCTGGACCTTCGGGGCGAGGACCGCTACCAGCCGACGGGCCAACAGGCGGTGCCAGCTACCGCTGCAAGCGGCACGTTTGCAGTCTTTGTCGACGCGGAGGGTTTTGATCACTACGTGGGGACTCCGGCGGCGCCCTCCGGCCCCGACTTCTCGGATTCCAAGAATGGCAGGTTGCGCGAATACGTCGCATCGCCCTCCAAATCCGTCGTCACGCTCTTCTGGGACCGTGACACGACATCCAACAAAGCCGCCGGCGGAAACCTGGAGGCAGACCTTGCCTTTCCCGACCTCGGTTTTGGCATTGGCGATTCGGCCAAGGCCAATACCTACCTTGGAGATTACGCGCTCCTGATCGAGCCTGGGGGAGACGACGTCTACCACAACAACGCGGGCTCCACCGTGATCCGCCATGGAGTGCAGGCTGCGGTCGGGGCATCTGGGCCATTCATCCCGGGGCTCCCCCCCACTGGGGGAAGCCCAACGAATTTGCCGAACCGTTTTATTGATTGGGTTGGCACCCTCGCAGGCATTTTCTCGGTTTCGGCGCAGAGGGACGTTGACTCCCGGCAAGACCGGGTTTTCTCCTTCGCCGCCATTCTCATCGACCTAGCGGGCGATGACCGGTATGATTCGACACTGGATTACGGGAAGGGGGGGCTGCCTGTCACCCCTTCGCCGGGCCGGCTGGGAAACCTCGTTCAAGGCGCTGGCTTCCTCGGGGCCGGGATACTTGTGGACACGGATGGGGACGACACGTACCGCGCCCAGGTCCAATCCCAAGGGGCGGCAATTCAAGGCGCGGGAATCCTCTGGGACCGCCTCGGCGACGACGACTACGGGTTCGACCCAATCGTCGTACGGCATCCGAACGCGGACAACGGCCTCATCGCTTGGGAGGAACTCGTGGCCGGGGACTGGGTGATCCAGGCGATGGATTTCCTCGGCGTTGGCAGCAATATTCTCACCGTGAACGTCGGCCCAGGCCCCTGCCGTAACCCCGTCGTTCGCGGGGATTGGGTTTTTTACGAGCAGCTCCAGGCGACGGGGCGGTGGACGCTGGAGAGCGCGAGGATTAGCTCCACGAGTAGCCCTGCCGTCGTCAGCGGGCGCCAGACGTATCTTGCCCAACGCGACCTCGCCCCATGGACCCGCGACGACCGGGATCCCCCGGCGGTCGGAGGCTCCACGGTGATTTGGACCGACTATCGAAACGGCAACGCCGACATCTACGTCGCCGATTCGAACACGCCCAACAACGCGCCGCTCAAGCTCGTGCCCGAACCCAACGGAACGAAACCCTCGAACCAGACCCGCGCCGCATTTGCCGACGACATCCTCGTCTGGCAAGACGACGCTTCCGGCTCCTGGGACGTCTACGGCATGGATCTAGTGGTCCGCAAACCCTACCTGGTCGCTGGAGGACCAGGCGACCAGACGAACCCTCAAGGCTCCGCCTCCTCCGTCGCATGGCAGACTCGCACGGGCCCAGACGCGGATTGGGACCTCGGCGTCGTCCGCCGGGACATCAACGGAGCCGTCCACGTCCTCGACCAGCCAGGCGACCAGACGAGCCCGAAAATCCACCGCACGGGCATCGTCTACCACGACATCGTCGGCGGGCTCGACGCCGCCATGCAGTACGACCCCCTTGCCGACGTCATCGCGCCCCTGCTGCCGACCGCGGGACAACTTGACTTCGCGGTCGACAGGTCCGACCCGTTCGCGATCTATTGGGTCTCCCCAATCACCCAACCTGCGAATACAGCTCGACCCCACGGTTCCCCGTTCGCCGAGATTTACCGTCAGCGTTTGGGTCCGGAAGGCGCGGTCGTCATATCAACCAAGGCTGGAGGGCCCTCGGAAGCGTACCTTGAACAGGGCGCAGTCTGGACTCAGGGAATCGCAATCCTCCTCGACGAGGCGGGAATCGACCACTACACTGGCGCAGAGTTCTCCCAAGGAGGCGCGTTCAACCCCGGCATCCCCCGCTCCACGTGGGACGAGGAAAACGACGGCAGCGGAGACCCCGGACCGGCGTACGGGGTCCTCATCGACCTGGAAGGAAACGACGCCTACCGGGGCCTCGAAAAGGTCCAAGGAGTCCTCTGGGGCGCCGACTTCGGCTCAAGCACTCAGCCGGAGCCTTCACCCCAAGGACTTCCCACCCAGCCCGCGAGGGACTTCGAAGCAAACCACAAGGTTGGATTGCTCTTGGACATGACTGGTTCCGACCTGTATGTTGCCGACCGTTTCTCGCAAGGCTATGGCGGATACGAGTTCGCGGTGTGGGTCGCCCCCTACAGGGGTGCAAGAGACGGGCCGGCCCAGGATCCGGGAGTCGTGGCGAACCCTGCCTTTGGAATATTCGTTGATGGTGGTGGCGTGGACGACTACGATTACCCAGCCCAGCCTGCCAACCCGGAAAACAACCGCCAGTGGGGGCAGGGAAGTCGCCCGGACCAGCCGCCTGGTGGCGTTGGCATCTGCATCGCTCCTTCGCCCCTACCCTGCGTGGTGCCCGTACCGGTTCCCGTGGTGAACCCCGGGCCCCCGGCGGATGCGATCAATGGCGAGCAGGACAACCACGGGAATCGGGAAGCAAAAGGCGGCATTGGCATCGACACGAACACCGCCGACACGGTTGGCGGCGAGTACGGGGCCCAATCCGCGGCCCAATCGGGCGTACAATTCAACCTCGCGGCGTCGCCGATCGAAGGCGGCCGCGTTCGAGGCACCGTGGGCTTGACGGCCACGATGTCCGCCACGGCCTCGCGCACCACGTTCGACGTAAAGCGCATCGAGATCTTCACAGGCGGCCGCCTCCTCGGATACGCCGCCCGAGAGCCTTGCGCCCTTCCATGCACGGCCACCCTCCCGTGGAACACCCAGGCAGGAAACCCTTCCTCCGCCGACGGAGCCTGGGCGGACGGCGTCTACGAGATCGTTGCGCGCGCGCACGTGGGCCTCCAGAACACGAACGCCCTGGGCTACATCGACAAAGCGATTCAACTTACGGTCGACAATCCGTCCAAGATCCTGTCCGTCGGCGTGTCGTCGCTCCTCTTTTCGCCGCATCCGTTCGACGGCTCCGCCCTTGAGGCGCCGCCGACACCCGGCCTTCCAACGGTATCATTCCGCGCATCGCCCGACCTATCGTCCGGGGAAGGCGGAACCGGAAACTACGCCATGATTCGGGTGAAGGATGCGGCGGGAAACGTGGTCAATACCTTGCGCCCATTTTCGCCGTTGTCCGGCCTCGAGGACCAACGAACTTGGAACGGCTACGACGACGCGACGATTCCAACTCAATTGCCGACGGGAGTGTACCGAATCGAGGTATCGGTCTCCGACCGGGATTGGCAAGGCGTCGGTCCTGACCCGCGCATGGAAACCAAGGAGCTCCTGGTCGCGCTCGACGCCACTCCTCCCAGGAACACGTGCATCCGGGCAGCCATCGCGATCGGATTCGCGGCATGCGACACGTCCGTGCCTATCAATCGCCGCAACGCAATCATCGAAGGGGACGCCGGCCGCCTCCCGATTCTTATTGAGCCGGGTAACCCCAACGATGAGATCCTGGCGACCTATCTCTTCACTAAGCGGAACGACGGGCCCTGGGAGAGTGTGCGGCGCCTGGATGCGCGCGCCACCACCATCGACATCCAGCACCTGGAGACCGTGCAGTTCGTGGCCTTGCTCCAGGATGTCGCAGGCAATCTGGAATGTGCGCCCGTGAGTTGCGTCGGTGATTCCGTGGTGCCTTTTGGCCCGGCCCTCAGCGAGTTAGGCAGTGCGCGTGACCGCCGCCTGGCCGTCGCCGCTGCATCGACCTACTCTGCGGACTTGGTCGCGCCCATCATCCTTGCGCCCAAGTACGTGGTATCGGGCAGCGAGTCCGCTTTCACAGGTCTACCTCGCGTCGGAGCCACCGCCGACCTCGCGGTCCGGTACGACGTGAGGGAGGAAGACTCATGCCCACCCTCCGCAGCAGTCCAATTCGCACATGAGACCGTGCCGGACCTTGCGAACTCCCTAAGTCCGGTCCAACAAGTGACCAGCATTGGCGCCACCCAATGCGAGCGGTTCCGCGCCATCTGGACTGGCTGGGCCGGTATGGTCCAGACATGGCCCGAAGGCCTAATCATCGACGAAATCCAAGTCGAGGACGCCGCCGGTAATCCGGCGTTCCCCCTGATCGGCCAAATCCTGTACGACCGTACGGCTCCTCTGGTCACCGGATTCGACCTTCAGTATCCCGGCGGACGTCGTCATGCCATACGAGACGACCAGGTCACGCTGACGGTGCGCACCCACGATCCTGCCGTGGAGGACGTGGCAATCGCGGCCAAGGATCTTCTGGTCCTCCTCGACGCCAGTGCGATCTCCAGCGAGGCCGGGGCCGACCGGGTCCGCCTCGTTCCGGAGGGCGACCCGGCGGATGCATTCACCGCCGTTTTCACCGTGTCGCCTGACTTCGACATCGAGACTCTTAGCTCGCGGCCCTACGAGGTCATGCTCACCGTCACGGACACGGCCGCTAACACCCGGACGGTCCAGGTCCCCGTCGTGCTGGGAGAACCCCGTGTAGGGCTTGTGCCCCTCTCCGAGGTGATTGGCATCCGCGCCGCCAGCTTTGAATGGAGCGCCGCGCGCGATGCCCAGGTACGCGTCGAGTTTGGCCCGACGGGGGCCCCGCCGCCACCATTCGACGAATTTGGTGTCCAACCGGGGGAATTTGGGTTCGAATTCCCGAACCTACAGCCGGACACGCGATACGTTTACCGGCTGGTGGCCACGACCCCCGACGGGGCCGTTGAGCTTTCGAGCGAGCAGAGCTTCCGTACGGATGCCGGCATCGAGTTGGATCTCACGAAGCCCATGTTCGGCGACCTCCTTTCGGGCCTCTCACGCATTGAGGGGCAGCTAACGTCCGCCCTTGAAACCGACGAGCCGTTTAGCGTATCCGTTTTCCTGGAGGGCGACTTGCTGGATGGCGGCAGCCTGACGCTCGCGCAAGGGCGTGTTCCGCAAGGCAGGATTGCGCATTCCTTGATCACCAACGCGCTCCCCGACGGGACGTACAGCCTCCGCCTCCGCGTCGAGGTTCGTGACCTCTCCAAAGAGTGGGTGATTGGCGGCTTGGTCATCGACAACCAGCCGCCGACGATCGTCATTACTAGTCCAGTGCAGGATGCCTTGGTTTCGGAGGCGCTCGCGCAGATCGTGGCTTGTTTCCCGCAGGACCCGGCCACCATGCGGCCCGACGCCGTCATCGTGCGCGTCGATGGAGAGCAATGGAACGATGGCCTCCAGGTCGCCTTCGCCCCAAAGCCGGAAGGAGGCGGCTGCGCGTTCCTTTCTGGTTTCGCCGACATTCCCGAGGGCGTTCACGGGTTGGCCGTAACATTGGAGGACGTGGCGGGCAACCAAGCTACTGGCTTGGTCCGAGTGCTTCGCGACAAATCGGCGCCCTCGGTAGAAGGATTGTCTGTGCAGTACGAACCGGAAGCTCAAGCCGCGCGCCCTGGCTCATGGGTCCGGCTTGAAATGTACGTCGAGGACGAGGGATCCGTCGCTCGAGCGACGGTCAATACGTCCGCCATCGGGGGCATGGCCGACGTCCAATTCATGATGCGGGGAACAGCCTACGTTGCGGAGTTCCAAGTTCCCGAAGGAACCACGCGGGGGGCCTCGTTGCCTGTGACCGTGACCGATCGGTCGGGCCACGAGAGCCGACGGGAAGCCATCGTGACGGTGGATGCGACGCCGCCGACCTTGCGAAACCTGCGACTCGCGCCCGCCGGAATGCAAGACATCGGAGTATCGGTCGATGCGGATGAACCGGTCACGTCGATCTTCCGTCTGGCGGCCGACGATGGCAGCAAATTCATTGAAGCCAAGGCGTCGCCGTCCGATCCGGCGGTCCTTTCCGCAAGCGCGCACGGTATGCGTGCAGTCTTCGGAAACCTAACCCCCGGAAAGCCGTACATACTGCTTGCGGAAGCAACCGACCATGCTGGGTGGCGAACCACGTCCGAAATTCGCTTCGTCTTCGCCCCCGTCCTTCGAGAGCCCACCCCAATCATGTCGCTCGGGGCCGAACTTTTCGGAAGCCGAGAGGTCCGCCTTGATTGGCAGTTGCCGGGGACGAACTCGTCCGAAGGCCTCGAATTCATCATCCAACGCGCACAAGATGGTCGGTTCGAGGCTCTGGCGCAAACGACCCAGAGCTACTTCATCGACGCGGATGCCTCGCCGGGCCACACCTACCAATACATCGTCAACAGCCGCAACTTTGCGGGTCTTGCTGGGGAGAGCTCCGCCCCGGTCTCGATAGTGGTTCCCCTGCCGCGCACCCTGGCCGCCTCCGTCATCCCGAGGACTGGCACTCCCGAGACCGACTTCGCCTTCCGGTTGGACGTGCGAAGCGCGGCTTCGCAGGGGCCGACGGCGTGGTTGCTGCTTGGTGGTTCGCCGCACCGTATGGTCCCGACCAACTCTGGTGCCGACTGCCGCGTTGCGTGCGGCTTCGAGTACCGCACCCGCATGCCTGCGCTTGACTTGAGTCGGCCCAACACCTGGTTCCACATGGAACTCCTCGACGGCTCCCAGAGCCTTCGCGTTCCAGAAACCTTGGAACTTGATGGCCCGATCGTGTTCCAATCCAACAGGATCCAGCTCGAGATGGACGAGGACGGAGGAGACCCGGCGCCGATTCCGCAGGGAGACCTACCGGTGCTCTTGCTGCTATTCGCCATCGTCGCCGTGGTTCGTGCGAATCGGAGGAGACAAAAATGAAAACGCATTCCCGAAAATTTCGAGCATGGGTCCTCGTGTCGATCCTGAGCCTTTCGGGGCTTTTCGGCGTCGTCACGTCTGATCACTCTAACCAAGGCATTCCGTCGTTTCCGGGATTCCCTCAGGCGTCCGAGGGTTCGGATTCGAGAGTCGCCGCCGCCGTCGAGCAGGCGCGGCAGGCGTACGAGGCGAAGCGCGCAGAACTGGACACGCTTCTATGGCCCATGCCAAGCGAACCCCAAGTGCCGGCCGTGTTCTTCCGGGATGGCTTTGAGCACCTCAGCAGCGGTGAAGACGCGCGCGTCGGCGGCTGGGGTTCATGGAGCGTCACGTCTTCCACCCCTGGTTCATCGTGGGAACACCATGTCGCTGCGGCAAGCGAGGGAGCCAACGGTTACCGTTTCTGGGACTCGGCCAACGGCTACTACCCCATCGATGATGCCGCCGTGACGGACTATTTCCTGGTTTCTCCACGGATCAACTTGGATTCCATGCCTCTCGACGCGGAGAACATCCCGGGCCAGTCACGCACGGACATCGGCCCAAGCACGGGCTTCAACATCTTTCTCTCCTTAGACCACCGATACAACTTCGCCCTCCAGACCACGGCCGACGGCGTCGTGTCCGGCCGCGATGGCGGCCGGCTCGAGGTCTACACGTCTGCCCCGACCCCGCAGACGCTTGGAGTCCAGGGAACGCCCCTCGTTCCCATTGGAACCGAGCTTCCGACCAATGCCTTCGGAGGCGCGAACGCGTTCTCCGGCCAGCAACCCACAGTCCAACAAGAGACCTACAACCTCAACGTCTACGCCGGCCAGGACGTTTGGCTCGTGTTCCACGCCGCCGTCTCGCCAACCGCGCGCCGCTCCACGTACTTCCTTCCCGAGACCCCGCGGTTCCCCCAAGCCTTGCCCTTCTACGGGTGGATGATCGACAACCTCACCCTCGAGGGGCCCGCCTATCTCCATAACATCCTTGTCGACGAGGTGCTCCACCCCGTGCTTCGCGCCGACGACGGTCCGGCGGGCCTGCTGGCGGCGGCTCCCGGCGACAACCAGCCTCGCCCCGCCGCCGTCTACCTCAATCGCGGACAGGTCACCGAGACGGTAACGCCGCGGTTCACCCTTAGCAACGTGACAAATCCGGCGGAGCCATCGGGTCCGCTTCCGTGTCCACCCCGAATCAAGCAGGGGGGCGTGGACGTTGAGATCACGACCCTTAGGATGCGGCCCGGCGAGACGCAGCGCGTAGAATTCGGCTGTGCCTCGTTTTCCGAAGGTTCGGTCTACGGCGCTGTCTTCGAGGCCCAACTCCCGGACGAAAAGAAAGACCTGCACCCTTCGGACGACCGCGCCTCGTTGACGTTCATCGCCAAACGCGGACTCCACATCGGCTCCACGCCGGTCGGCGTCGAGCCCCAGACCGGACGTGATTCGGTGGCTCGAAGCGTTAGCATTACGGTCCAAAACACTGGGTTCGCGCGCGAGAACGTACGGGTCTGGCTGCAGATCATTGACTCGGCCGGGGCCGACGTCACCAATTCGACCGACGTCACCTTCGTTTCACCGAGCGCCTTCCGCGATCTTTCCATCGAACCCAAGCAGGAAGTCGGCCTCGAATGGACCGTGTTCCTCAAGCTCGCCGACACGTACAACATCTTCGTGCGTGGGTTCGAAGCCGACCGCGTGCAGTTCACGCAGCGGACTTCCGCGGCGACACTCGTCTCTCTGGCACCCCTGTTCGTGAGTGGAGCCAAGGAACCCACGGATGTCTGCACCATCGCCCCTGAATGCGGCGCGTGGCAGACGATTCGGCTCGAGGACCAGAAGCCACCCACCGCGGGCCCCGTAGGCTCCAACGAATACTACTGGGAGCTATCGAATACGGCTCCCGGCAACTCGAACAGTGGTGTGACAAGCTGGCCGCTGCGACGTCTAATCGGACAAGCCGACGGAACCCGCGTTGGAGCGCAGGACCAATACGTTGGGATCCGCGTAGAAGTCGAGCAGTACCTGCTCCTTCGATGCTCCACCCGAAAATCACACGGCTTGACGGGGCCATCGGACTGCGCGTTCGCCAGTCCGACCCTCACGAGCTACGTGCAGTTCCGACCCGAGGCCGCAAGGTACCAAACCGGCGGACTCTCGGGCGCCGTCACCCTGTTCACGACTTCTGCGAACGGCGGCCCGAACATGATCTATTACACGGGTCAGTGGGTCACCGAATCGTACACGGTCAGCGCCGCACAGCTGACCGGAGCCCCGGGTCAGGGGGCGCCCCTCATCTCGGGCGCCGCCGTCGCGAATTTGGAACTTGGATTCCTGGAGACTGTGCAGGGTCCCCTTTGCAACAATGGACTTTCCCCAAACCTGAACTGCCCCATCTGGCGCATCCACAGGGCAAAGGTGGAAGCTGTGGCGGCGGACGGCACGCGCACCATGATCATGCGAACAACCGGGATTCCGGGTGAGGAAATCGGGGCCTGGTCGTCCTTCCAGGAGCAGACAGGCAATGGGTGCCCTCCCCTTCCGATCTGCAACCCCCCGTGCAGCGCCGATCCGGCTTGCGGCTGGACCCGTCGGCCAATGGAAACTCTAGGCGCGCAATCACCGAGCCTATGGACGCGCTACGATCCCGACTCCGTCTTGAGCCTCTCCGGAGCCAACGGTCGGTTCTGGACCACCAGCAATCCCTCGACCCTAACGACGGCTGGCCAAGACCGCAGAATCGACCTGCTGGTCTCCCCTTCGTTACGGATTCCCGCCGATGCACCCGATCCGACGCTTACGTTCCAACACAAGTTCAACTTCATCGCCCCCAATCTCCGACCCACCTCCGACTCCGGCGCCCTCATGCTACGGCTCTTGCAGGAGGACGGGCAATGGTCCCCGTTCTACCCAATTGCGCTGCCACCCTACACCGGCGATGACTGCGCCTACTATTCCTTGGGGGACGCCTGCTACTATGATCGCAGCACGGACCCGCCGGGCACCCACCCGTTCAGGACCCGCACCCCGTTCCTCGAGAGGCTCTCGCTCAGCGCGATCCCATTCTGGAACTTTACCGGGGGTGCCGGGGGGATCCAAACCTTCGACTCGAAGGGCCAAACCATGCAGATCGCATGGCGATTCGATGCCGGACAGGACGTGTTTCAGGGAGGCAGTCGCGCCACGCTGCACAACGCCAACAACGTCGGAAACGTGGGACCTGCCGGCTCGTTTCTCGGTCAAGGGGACGGGTGGGCGTTGGGCGAAGTCCGCGTCACGGCCACGAACCTACCGGGCCACGAACTAGCTCTGATCGATTCCACACTCGAAGCGGACTACGATTGGGACGCGCTCGGCCTTGCGCCGGGAACGCGGGATTTGCGCCTGAATGTCTCGATCCAGAACAACGGCATCTACGAGGAGGCCTCGACCGACGTCACCGTTCGGACGACGTTCCATCGGGTCGACGCCGAGCAACCCGATATCGTCACCAATCTTGACTTGCCGGAAAGCGCCGTGCTGTTGCCCGGCGAAGCCACGACCGCAAGCCTGGTTCTCGACGGTCCAGAGACCGCCGGAACCTACCAAGTCTGGGTCGAGGCGGTTCTTGCGGGAACGCTTCCGGGCGGCCAACCGATCTCGGACGAAAACCCCTCAAACAATTGCGCGTCGATCGATTCCGCCCACACACCCGTACTCTCCTGCGATCTGTCAGGCGCGCAGGCGATCGTGGTCCGCGAGACGCCCGGACTATCACTGGAACTCGAGGTCAGCCCCCTTAGCGGACGTTCCGACTTCCCCCGCGACTTCCGCGTCACGCTGGAGAACACCGGCAACACGGTCCTTCAGGGCGTCGAACTGCAACGGGTAATTCAACGATTCAGCGCCGACAATTCCCAATTCACGGAGACCGAGACGTGGACCCTCGCGAAGACCCCAGCGGCCAACCGTTCTGCAACCTGGGACACCCTGAAGATCTCGCCGACGCCCCTAGTGTCGCGTCCGCTGGGCGTCCCGGGCCTTTATAGCGTCTCGTTCCAGGCTTCGGGCTCCGGGGTCAGCGCCGTAGACAGCGTGTTCATCGATGGCTTCGACAACCTGTATGCCGACACGTTTGAGCCGCGAGGACGCGACGAGTCCATCTTTATGCGCGGCGGCGCCGCCCCCAATTCGTCCGCGTGGAACATCGTCCGACGTCCGGATGCAGGCTCCGGCGACGAGCGAGCCTGGCACTTCGGGGACGCCGCCACGGGGAAGTATCCACCCGATGCCGACGTATCTCTGGAATTTCCGCCGCTGGACCTATCGGCCCTTCGCCTCGCGGTTGCGTCCTTCAGCCATAACTACAGTTTCGAACCCGGCTTCGACGGCGGTCGCATCGAGGCCAGCACCGATAACGGGGGCACATGGTTTCCACTCACGCCGGACGCCGGGACCATCGGGACGGTCGCGCCGAGCAATCCGTTCAACGCGGAACACGATCCGTCCGCGGCCGCGCCAGCCTGGACCGGGGACAGCGAGGAGCGCAGTCCAGCAACGAATGGCTGGGTGAACGAGGAATTCAACCTTGGCAACGTCCCGGCATTCGTTTCCCATTCGACCTTGAAACGTTTCGTGCAGGACGGATACGACAGCAACGTACCGCCACGGGTCGGTTTGGACCCGCGCAGCCGATCCGAATCCTGGGTCGTGGACCAAGGCTCGTGCCCGGACTCGTGCTGGTACCGCGACAACGTCAACCTCAACCTCCCCGTCAACCGTACAGGGAAACCCTACTGGTACTCGGATTCGGGCAACGGGGCGCAGCATTCGGCCCCCGTCCGGCTAACCACCCAGATCCCATCCGACTTGAACGTCGCCGAGGGAGAAGGGGTTCGGCTCAGCTATTGGCTGTGGCGACAGCCTGGCTCCTATGGTTGGCCCGTCGTGAGCTACACTAGTGTTGAGGCGGGCGCCGACGGATGGGAGCACTACACGCTCCCCCTTCTCAGTGCGTCGTGGGGACAAGTCGCGACATTCAATTTCGTGTTCGATAGCGGGGGTTTGGGGGGCAGCGGGTCCAAACCGGAAATCATCAGGGGGATGGTCCTTGATGACGTGCGTCTGCAGTACTACAAATTGGGGGACGGCGGGCAGCTGGAGTACACGCGGCCCGACGAGGTTTTTCCCACGACATCCGCCGCGTGGAGTGTGCCCTTGGTCAAACCAAACGGGGCCAATTGGGATTTCCGAAATTGGCAGGCGGTCGACCGTGCCCCTGCCGCGCCCGAGGCGTGGCGCGTGGAGGTCCAGTCCACCCGTCGCGCCGAGCTAGGCACGGTGTGGCAGTTCGGTGCCATGGCAGGCGCTAAACTCGATTACCCCGCCAACACGCGCGAACGACTCGAATCGCCCGTCATCTCTCTTCGAGGCCTCGGGGGCCGAAACGCCGAGCTCACCTTCTGGGAGCACTACGATTCAGATTCTGGCGACAAGTTCGGCGTTTCCATCCAGGTTCGGCAAGTTCTTCCCACGGGCGAATTCGGCTACGGCCCATGGCAAAGTCTGCGATCCACGCAAACCGGTCTGCGCACGCTTCTTCGGACAGACCCGGCCTGCGAAACAACCACGGCGTGGTGCAAGGCGACGATTTCCCTAAACGACTTCATTGGCCGCGAGATCAAGATCGGTTTCGACGCCACGACGACCCGGGGGAACGGCGCCGTACCCGGCAACAGTCCCGGTTACCACTGGTGGGTCGATGAAGTCGCCATCCAAGGCGACGCCCTCGTGGGGGACAAGGTCCGGCTACGGCTTCGCGCCGCCACCGACCACGACGGAAACGAGGGCGGCTGGAGTGTCGACAATTTCCAAGTGGTCGGGCTCTCCTACGAACGCAACCTCGCCATCCTGCCATCTGACCCCCGAACCGACCGCGTTGTCCAGGCCGGCGAATTCCGCCTCACAGGCCTCATTCGAAACCTCAGCCCAAAGATCTGGCTCGACTCCGACCAAGTCCGGTTCCAAGCAACGGTCCAGGCGCTCAGCGCCGGCGCTCAGACCGTGACACCGACCGTCTCGATTGTGGCGCCGGCTGGAGCAGGCGAACCCCGAGGGCCACTCATCCTTTCTCGGGCCGGGGCCCCGCAAGACCGGGACCGTATCCCCTACGATGTTCGGATCTCGTTCCCACCCGAAACGCCGCCAAACTCGGTCTTCCGAATCCAAATGGGCCTACAGGAGCCGACGCCCTTCGGCGCCCGGACCCTCGTGGACAACAATCTCGGCGACCACGAACGCCAAATCATCGTTCGGGTGTTATCCTCCTACGGGTACGAAATCCAAAATGCGTTCGTCGATACCCCCACAGTCGGGCCGGGCGAACCTGTAGTCTTCGGGTTCGAATTGCGCAACTCGGGCACCACGGCGATCGGGGGGACCATCGTCGGCTCCGTCCGCAGCTTAGCGTTGGATTCGGTAACGGGCCTGCCGAACATCATCGACTTGCCGAGCATGGCACTTGAGTCGGTTTCGCCTGAGGCCACCACGCCGATCCGCCTCGAATGGTCCGCTGGCGCCAAGGGGTTCTACGCCCTGAACGCCACCTACTATTCCGATTTCGCCGGAGCCCCGATCAGCATCCCAATCGGATACGTGCTCGTAGGCGACTCTGCCCTCCTCTATCGAGAAACCTTCGAAGCAGTCCCGGAGCCAGTAGGATGGACCCACGGCGCGGCCCCGGGAGGCGTTGGCAGTACCGATGAATGGCAAACTACCCGCGACCGGGCCTACGACGGCGACCAGAGCTACCACGCCGGGCCGCCTTCCGGCAGTCAGAGTTCCTACGAGCCAGGACAATCAAGCTTCCTCGAAAGCCCGCCCATCGATCTGACCTCCGTCGTGGACCCCATTAATTCCGACAACACCGTGATGCGGCTCAACTTCAACTTCCACTACCGTCGCGGACTCGGTCAGAACGACGGTGTCGCCGTTCAGGCCCGGGTGCTCAACCCGGACGGCTCCTACAAGTATCCAGGCAACGCCTTCTGGCTCGACGCAAACTACAACGGCGACGTGCTGTGCACCCAAGCGGGTCCCACGTGCAACCCCCTCGCCGGCTCTCTCCTACCGGCCAAGAACCCGGGAGCCAATGGCCGGCGTCCCGCGTATGTGGGCGCAAGTGAACAATGGCAGGTAGGCTCTGCGCCGCTGGCGGGCCGGCCCCTCGACACGGGACTGACCCTCAATCGTCTCCTCGGCGAGCAGGTCGTTCTCGGCTTCCGCTTCGGCAGCGACCAAGTCCACTCGCTCGTGGGATTCACCGCGGACTCCCTCTCCATCTCGGCCTACGATTCCATCGTAGAACCCGCCACCCAGAGCCTCAACCTTCGCGCGGGCGCCGACAAGCTCCTCTATCTCAAGGTCACCAACACCGGAGATGCCCGCGACAGCTACTCGATCACTCTGAACCCGGTGCTCACGTCTCTCCCCGGTAAATTCAAGATTGAAATCATGACGCCAAAGCTCGCGCTCGAAGCGCGAGCCTCCGCCCTCGTACCCATCCGGCTCACCACCCCCACCGTGCTCAACACGGACCTCAACCGGCTCCCCATCGTCCTCGACATCACAAGCGACAACGACACGAACCGCATCACGCAGGCCCGGATCACCCTCGATCAGGTGCGACGCACGCGGCTGCCGGACCTGCGTCCCGAACTGCAGATCGCACAAGGAAAGGACAGCCAGATTACGGAAGGCACGCCCCTGACCTTGTTCGCCAAGGTCTACAACACGGGATCCCGCATTTCGCGCGCCACCGACCTCATCATCTACGCCCAGCCCAAGGACTGCCTGACCTGCGATGTCGAAGTCCTCCAAACCATGCCGGTCCTCGCCCTTCCGCCGGACCCCAACAAGCCGGGCCACGCCGCCTTCTTCACCTGGACCCCCAAGATCGGCCATCCCGGCGACTACGACCTCGTTGCCGTCGTCGATCCCGAGGCCAAGCATGACGACGTCTCGCGCACCAACAACGTTTATCGCAAAGCGATCCAGATCCTGCCCTTCGCCAAACCCGACCTCTTGGCCGACCCCGTCTCGTTCCAGGTCCTTGACGCCAACGGACAACGCGTCGACGTCGCGATGCAAGGACAGCTCCTGCGCATCACCGGCCGTGTCCGGAACATCGGCGTCACCGACGCCCACGACGTGGAGGTCCGCCTCGTCAACCAAGTGACATTGGCGCGGGAACGCAGAAGCGTCCTCGCCCCAAACCAAGAGATCGCCATCGAGACCCAATGGATCGCCCAGGCAGGCAACTGGGTCGTACGGCTCGAAGCAACCCTCGCCGAAGTCGAGGACACGAAGAACAACGTGCAAACGTGGATCCTGGCGGTTCGAAAAGGCGAGCTTCTCGCAAGCATGTCGCCCGCGATGCTGCACTTGGATCCGGGACAGACCGCCGAGGTCCGATTGGACCTAGAGAACCATCACGACTCCGAGATCGTGCTCGCATCGGAACTCGCATCAGGGTCCGAAGTCTCGATCCAAAACCTGCCGCCTTCCATCACGCTTGTGCGGGGCATCAGCGCCTCCTACCCGCTCCTTGTCACCGCCTCCCCCTTCGCCCCA
This sequence comes from uncultured Halobacteriales archaeon, assembly GCA_964408365.1. Taxonomy (GTDB): domain Archaea; phylum Thermoplasmatota; class E2; order JACPAO01; family JACPAO01; genus JACPAO01. Next base: position 28,859 of record CAYOZB010000010.1, read on the forward strand.
ACTGGAAGCCAGACCGTCACGGTATCCTTCAAGCAGGGCGCCGCCGAACAACCACTGGCCACGGTTGGCCTCAACGTCGTCATCGGGCTGCGACGTGACCTAGCCATCTCGTGGGACCCGATCATTATGACGCCCGGGATCAGCACCGCCGAACTACGCATCACCAATCAAGGAGCCGCCAACGACCAGGCCACCATCCAGGCGACCGCGCCGCCCGGCTGGCAAGGCGTCGTGGCACCGTCCACGATCAGGCTCGCCCCCGCCGCAAACGCGATCGCTCGACTCCTGCTGGAGACGCCCCCACTGGTCGCCGCAGGCACGTACATCGTGGCCATCACCGCCGACAACGAGATCATCGGGCGGATCCCCGTCGAAGTCCTCCCACACGCCGCCTGGAAATTCATCCAACAATCGACGCGCGAGATCGGCGAAGACACTCAGCTGGTGGTGCTGATCGAAAACACCGGGAACGCGGCAGGCGTACCAGACATCAGCGCCCTTCTTGGCGACCAAATCGAGGTCCGAGCCCTGGATCCGCGCCCAGCCGCCATGGAGCCGGGCGTCACCCAACGCTTCCTCGTCACCGTCCCCTCCGCCTCGCGCATCGAAGCCACGCCCTCGTCCGCGCATAGCCTGAACTACACGGGACCCGCACGAACCGGTCCCAGGGCCCTCGAGCTCCTTTCCTGGGATACGCAGCCCCGCCACAACATCCAAGAGGGCGACTCCGTGCGCCTCGTCCTGCACGCGCGCAACCCCACGCCCGACGTCGTGGACGCCGTCGTCCGCGCCTACGTCGACGGCGCACTTGTCGCAGAGCGCTCCGCACGACTCGACCCGAACGCCGAATCGGCGATTAGCCTCTCGTGGCGCGCCACCGGCGGTGGCCACGTGGCGTTCGTGGCCGTCGGCGACCCGGCCGCCGGTATCGGACGAGCCCTGACGATGGACGTCCAAGGAAAACCCGCGGCCACCGTCGCCGCGCCTGAAATCGGCACCATCATCATCCTCCTCGCAGCCGCCGTCTTCCTCATGCGGAGGCGAACCGCCTGAGAATCCGTCCATTCGTGGCGATCATCCTGCTATTGCTGGCTCCGATCCTATCCACGGGCCAAGTCGTCGCGGCAACCTCTCCCAGTTGGTGGACACCGACCGGCCAGGTCCAGTTCCCCCAAGACCTGGAAGACGCCTGGAACCTCCGAGTCCGCCTCATCGTCTCCAACCCGGGCGGAACGATCCTCGCGGCGAGAACTCCCGTCCAGGCGCAGATCGACCTTGCCGAAACAATGGCGGCGGCCGGCTGGCCGCACCGCGCGGAGGCAGAGGCCGCGGCCCTCAAGTCGTTCACGCTCGGATTCGAATCCCTCCGATTGGTCCGTTACACCAACGACTGGGCCGGCATCGTCGGCGAAGTCCCGGTCACGGCGTTCCGAGGCTGGCTGACGCCCGCCGAGGACCAGTCATCCATATTCGATCCGCGAAGCAACCCCGAGGTCACCCTCGAATGGTTCACCCCTGCCACCATCTCAGGCAATGGGCGTGACTACTACTACGCGTACTTCGAGATCGAGCAGAACTCCAAGAAGCTGGCGCCGCAACTGGAGCCCTCGCAGCAGCAACGGCTGGAGGCCATGTATTGGGTGGGGGCGGGGACCCACCTGTATGGCGACCATCCGGGCGAGGATGGGGCCAGCCTCGGCGTGGTCGGCGTGCGCGACAATACGGTCGTCACGGTCCTCTACTACCCCGAGGGGTCCTCGGTGCCCGTTCCGCACCAGCCTTCGGCGCCGTTCACGAATCCCTTCACCGTGTCTTCCGGCGGGGGCGCAATCTACAACCTTGGCCTGACGCCGCTCCAATTCCGAATCGATGCGACGCAACCGTTGATCGTGTACCAGTACGCGGTCGGCGACGTGCGCGGCATTCCCGTCGCCAACAGTCCCGACTTCGTGCCGAGCCTCGACGGCAACCTTGTCGGCCGCCACTTCCTTGTGCCCCGCGTCACGGCGCAAGCCTTCATCACGGCACTCCCCGAGCCCATCACGCCTCCAAGCGGGGCCCGCATCGTGTTCCAAGGCGTGGGAGGCCCGGCGCCCGGGCCCATCACGCTCGAAGGCGGCACATCCTACACGCTTCAGATGAACAGCGCCACCTTGTATGACATCACTTCGACGACCGACGTCGTCGTCCAACTCGTGCCAACGGCAGGTTCGGCCCAATACCCCGCCGTGATCGCGCAAGCGCCCTCGATCCATGGCGGCCCCGTCGGCACAGACTTCCTGGCCTCAACCCTGGCGGTCGTCAACGGCCGCCTGCGCGTGACGGCGATCGACGACGCGGTGCACCTTAACGTAAAGGACACCAACACGGATCCGCCACGCCAGCTCATCGACGCGAACGTCGAGCCCGGACACTTGACCCGCTTGGATCGAGTCCCGACCGGGTTCCCAACCACCAACGGCGCAGTCACGAACCCGGTCCACCTTAGCTCCGTGCCGCCATCCGGCGGCTCCACCGGTGGCCGTTTCATGGTGCAGATCGGCGAGGTGCCGAACCCGACGGTCGGGCAGAGCACCCCGTTCGGCGGCCGCCACGGCATGGACTTCTATCCAGACGGGCCGTTCGTCGTGTTCGCACACTACCCCGCCACGAAGATCACGATCGAACTGCTCGACCAAGGCCGGATCGACCAGGGCGTCCTCGACGAAGCCAACCCATTTTTCGTGGAGACGGCACCTAACGAGCGTAGCCACCTCATCGCCTCCAAACCGGTCGCCGTCCTCCCCTTGGGCGACCCAGGCCGCTACTCCCGATTCCTTCCCGCCAAGCCGCATTTTCTGATTGCTGAGGTCGGAGCCGGCGAATACCGAGGCTACGTCCTTGACATCCACCCCGAAAACCAGAACGAACCCCTCTTCTACCAAGGCACACCCGGCGGCACCGTCCGGATCCCATTCGCCGTCTCCAACAACGGACGCAACAGCGACGGCGACGTCCTGCCCGACCAAGCCACCATCTCCTTCGTCACGAAGCCCGCGGTCCAAGGACTCGAGGCCAGCTTCGAGACGTCCACCCACCTGGGCCTGCCGACCTCCGGCCTCGTTGCCACCGCACTCAATCTGCGCGTGCCGACCCTGCCGCCCAACCAGGCCATCGCAGTCACCATCGAGGCCCGCTCCGTCGGAAACGCCCACATGGAGGCCAACTTCACCGCGTTCGTCAGCGCAGAACAATCCTACGGAGTCAAGATGTGGTGGGGGTCGGTCGGCGCCGACACCGGCAAGCACGGCCTCATCGCCCAGCTCAACCCCGGCGAGACCCAACCGTTCCCCTTCGTCCTGGAGAACACGGGCTCCCAGACGGATTCCTTCCTACTCGACCTCGCCGAGATGCCGGGCGGATGGGCCGCCCGCGTCCTTCGTGCAGGCCAACGGATCACCAGCGTCGTCGGCCTGCCCGCCGGCAGCCAAGCCGCTCTCGAACTCGAAGTCCAAGCCCCGACCGCCGAACAGTTCGGCGACATCATCCTGACCATCGATGCCGCCTCAACCGGCTCAGGCGGCACCGTCTCGCGGCGCATCGTCCTCAACACCCAACTCTCACTCGGAAAGGGCCTGCAGGTCACCGCCGATCCCGACCAGGCCACGATCATGCCCGGAGCCTCGCACACCTTCGTCGTCGTAGCCGCCAACACGGGAGGCGACCCCTTGACGCTGCGCCTCTCCATGGCATCACGTCTCCCCGCAGGGTGGACGGCCGCCTTCGCCGGGCTCGGCGACCCCAAGAACGGCACCATCACGATCACCCGCGGACAATCGATCGAAGTCCCCATCCGAGTACAGGTGCCCGCGAACGCGCCCGCCCACGCGTTGGGATCCATCCTCATCTCGGCAAGAGGGACCGCAGACGCGCCCGAAGTCCAAGCCGGCGTGAGCTTGATCGCCGAAGTAGCGACCGTCAACGGCGTCGCCATCGAAGGGCCCGCCGGCTTTGCCCTTGCCCCCACCGCGACCCACAATTTCACCGTCGACGTACGCAACCTCGGCAACGCCCCGGCCCGCATGCATCTGTTGCCCATTTCCCTTCCCGGCGGCTGGAACCTCACCCTGCCCAAGCCCTTCGACGTCGCATCCGCCTCGACCCCAAAGCACGTCGATGTTCGTCTGAAAGTGCCACCGACCGCCCTCGCCGGCACGTACACGTTGCGCTACGCTGCCGTTTCTGACCAAGGCGCAAGCGCCGCCGCCCAGACCATCGTCGAGGTCACTGCCCAGCACGCCCTTGCCTGGAGCGCCACCGACCCGGCGTTGGCGCGTCATGGCGAAGAAATCCGTCGAACGCTGCGGTTGTCCAACTTGGGAAACACCGTGGAGGACGTGCGGATCTCGGCACTGGCGCCCGAGGGATGGTCTCTCGAGTTGCAACCCAAACTAGCGACGCTTCCGCCTGGCGAACACGTTACGCTGGAAGCGCGATGGACGGTTCCAGGCGTAGCCCCTGTGGCCTCGCATGTGTTCAAGTTGACCGCAGCGGGAATCGGCAGCTCCGCCGTCGCGGAGACCGAGTTTGTCGTCCGCGTCGCGGATGCCGACCTTCGCATCGCCGAAATCGTCGTCCCCCCCGCGCGCGACCAAGCCGGCCAAGTCCTCTTCATCAGCGTCCTCGTCACCAACGCCGGACCCGTGCCCCAGGACGCCGTCGCGCTCCGTCTCCTCAACGGCGACCAAGTTCTTGACGAGGTGACGTTCGATTCCATCGGACCCAACAGCACCGTCATCGGCGCCCTCCGGTGGGTCCGCGAAGGCAACGAGTCCGCGAACGTCGAAATCGGATCATACCAAGACGGCGTCTATGCGGGTTCAGTCCGCAACGATCTGCCCGCAGTCGCGCTCGCCGCTCCACCTTCACAAAGCCCTGGGATCGACATCGCCCTCGGCGCACTCGTCGTCGGCGCCGCCGCGTTCGTCGTCCGGTACCGGAGGCGGTCGGATTGAACGCAGGCGGGTTTCTGATGAAACGCTCAGGCCTCGTGGCCAGCCTTCTCGCCTTCCTGATCGTTGGATCCTCGGTCGGTGTAGTCGTCCTACAACAATCCCCGGTCCCAGGTGCTGCGGGCGCCACAACGTTGGAGACCGGCTCGTTGGCGATCCTCGAAGGAGCCGCCGTCGACCTCAAAGTGGACCGTGACCACGACGGACTCGCCGATGTGGTCGAGAACTTCGTCTACGGCAGCGATCCCGAGCGATTCAGCTCGACAGGCAACAATATTCCGGACGGCTGGTTCGCCCGCTACGGGTTCGATCCGACGATCCCAGGAATCGAGGACCGGCCTGCCGCCCAACCGCCAGCCGCCACGCTGCCCAAGGCGTACGGGGGAGCCTGGCCCACGAAATACCAATGGACCCTTGGCGACGCATATGCGGCAGGTCGGCCCGCCGACTGGACGCAAGAGGCAAACGGCTCCTGGTCCAACGCCATCGATCCCCGCAACTGGTCGGATGAAAATGTCGGCATCCCCTACGGCTGGCTATTGCACCACGGCCTAGCGCTCGACGACCCCAGCGTCGCGTCCGCGATCCCCGCAACGGACAAGTTCACCCTTCGACAAGAGTACGAGCACGACACCGATCCGAACCGCAGCGACACGGACGGCGACGACCTGCCCGATTCCGATGAGATCCTGCGGCACTCCACCGACCCGCGCAACCCATCCACAAGCGGCTCAGGAATCCCCGACGGGTGGCTGGTCCGGTTCGGCTTCGATCCCACGGACCCGACCATCGGCACACAGGATCCCGCCCTCAAGGGGATCTCGTTGTTGGAGACGTTCGAGTACAACGTCGTCCGCTTCGGCCGCGACGCCGCCTTGGGCGGCGCCGGTCTCGATCCGCGCGTCCAAAGCTCGGTCGCGGACGGGATCCCCGATGGATGGCTGGTCCGCATGGGTCTTTCCCTGGAGGCCGGCGTCGCCGAGAACGTCGTTGACCGTGCTGCAAGTTTCGACCAGGCGCGAAACCTGACCACGGCGCCCATCGGGCACGAGCCGATCCCCGACCTGCAGTTGACCATCGCCAACGCCTACGAGTACGGCCGCCCAGGCTCCTGGGACGAGAAAACCCAGGGCCCCTGGTTTGGAGGCCTCGACCCGAACGCGACCGACTCAGACCAGGACGGCCTACCCGACGCGGTCGAGATCCGGGGATGGTACGCTGCACGCACCGTCGGCACTGGCCCCGACGCGATGCCCGAATACTACTTCGCATCGTCCGACCCAAAGTCCAATGACACGGACGCCGACGGCTTGGACGACCTCGCGGAATACCTGGGCGAAACCACGGTGGGCGGCACGACCATCAAATGGACGCCTTCCGACCCACGCAATGCCGACACGGCCTACAGCGGCATCTCCGATGGCGAGAAGATCCTCGGCTCCGCCGGCGAGCCGACCACAGGACGGACGCCACTCGATCCGACTCGCCGGGACTCGGATAAAGACTTTCTCCCAGACGGCGACGAGGCACTCTACTGGACCAAGATGGCCGACGCCGCGCGCGGGCAAGCCTCCTACCGCGCCTTCTTCCCCGACAGCGGCAGGGCCCAGTTCCAGGACTTCAAAGGCGCAGGCGGCATCGAAGCGTTCGCCGCCCGCCTCGAACCGATGGGCAACGTCGACCAGGACAAATTTGCGAACCTGCTCGATGACGACTCCGACAATGACGGCATCCTCGACGGCTTCGAAGTCCGCCCCGAACTTCTCGAACTGTCCCACTTCCCCTCAGACCAACCCCGCGCGCCCACGGATCCCGCCCACCCGGACACCGACGGCGACCGGCTCACCGACCAGTGGGAGCTTGTCCATGGAGAGTTCACCGGCGGCCCGAGCGGTGGCGGACACTGGGACCTCGATCCCACCCGCCAGGACTCCGACCACGACGGACAAACCGACGACCAGGAAGATCTTGACGCCGAAAATGGCGACATCACCACCTGGTTTTCCTACACCGGCGACGACCCCGGCGCACGCCAACAGTTCCGCCACTCGTTCTCGTACGACAATTTCCTCGAACAGGAAGAAGACACTGATCCCCACGTCGCCGACGAAAACCGCGACGGCCTGTCCGAAGGCTGGATCTACTTCTGGACCAAACAATACAAAGCCGATCTGCTGGGCGGGACCGATCTCGGCCGCGTCGTCCCCACCGACCCGCAAGTCCAGGATGCCAGCAGCACCCTATTCGCTGCCCCGATCTCGGGGGCCGACGCCAAACTTACCCGCGACTATCGCCGCTTCGTCGACCTGGACGCCGATCCCGCCGGCGTGCCCGATGCGACCCGCGGCGAGTCCTACCTCAGCGGGTGGCCGAAGCCCGTCTCCGTCCTTCGCAGTGGCGCCGTCCACGAAGACGTCCTGATGGGAATCATCGTCGGCACGCACCAGCACACCTTGGCCGACGACGCCCGCCTTGGCCTCAACCCATACCTCGCCGACACGGACGGCGACGGACTGGACGACGCATGGGAAGCCCTTCTCGGTACGTGTGCCGGCGTCCCCGTCGGAGGCGCCGATCCGCGCGTCCCCGACTCCCGGTTCGACGCGGACGGCGACGGGGCATCCAACGCCGCCGAATACCGATCCAGCGGTCCCGGGCCGTCCCCTTGCCGAGCCGACACCGACCTCGGCGGCGTCAGCGACCCCGTCGAGCAAGGCGTCGGCTTCAACCCGTTGAACCCCGGCGACGACCTCAACTCGGACGGCGACGTCGACACGGACCACGACGGACTGGTCGATGCCGAGGAAATCCTCGGAGGAACAAACCCACTCCTCGCCGACTCGGACCTCGACGGCCTCCTCGACGGAGGACACCGCACCCTCGTTCCGGACACCGCCCACGCGCGCGCCGCGATCCAAGACCTTCAAGACCTCGGCATCATGCACCAAGTCTCGGGCGCCGGGGACGCGGCCACCTACGAGTTCTTCGGCGAAGAAGACTTCTCGGCCTCCTCGCCCACGGACCCCGACGTCGGCCAAGACGGCGTCCCCGATGGCTGGCAAGCAGCCCACTTCGGAAACGTCCTGACCAAGCCGCCCAAGCTCCTCGACGCATACCGATGCGGTCGGCCCGCCTGGTGGGACGAGTCGGCCTTGGGCGTGTGGTGGTGGGGAGTGTCGCCGCACGACCTGCCCCCCGGCGGCTGCCCCAACGACCTCGACCAAGACGGGCTCAACGACCGGACCGGTGAAGACCCAGTCCCCGCAGCCAGCCACTTCAACCTAGCCGGTCACAAGATGCCCGACGCGCTGGCGACCGCCAGCTCACGCAAAGATTCCCTGCGCCTTGCACAAACGTGGGGCGAATGCGCCGGTGATCCTGAGACCTGCAAAGCAGGATGGACGACCTACGCCCGCGCTCCCGTGCGCTTCCACGCACCCCTCCAAGTCGAGACCTTGACCAAAGGCACCAGCCAGGACATCGCCGGGCGCCTGGTCCTGGATTGCCCCTCCGCGCCATGCCCCGGCGTCGGCAACCGCGCCGTGGTCCTCCACATCGACGATCCCGACGACCCGCGAATGGCCATCGGCGCGGCCATCACGGACCCGAACGGAAACTTCGTGATCCGTGCCTGCGTGTGCACCGAAAACACGTTCGACATCACCACGGATGGAATCCCCGTCCTCGGCCGCGATGCCGGAACCGTCCGGTGGAACCCCGCTGCCCGAGAGATCGATCCTCTACCGACGCACACGCTCCACTTGAAAGCGTACGCTTCCACGGGGACGTTCTTCCATGACCCCGCGACAGATCCGACCCATCCCCAGTACGCGCAGATCGAACTCGGCGACCTCGTCTACCACGCCACGGCGCGCGCAACGACCATGGACCCCACCGTCATCGTCACCTCACCGACCACGCTCCAGCTCGACGTCGAATCCAGCGTTCCGTGGTCGGAACGGAGCAATCCGTTCATCGTCAGCGCGACCCTTGTCGATGACTCAGGCCGGCCGGTGCCACACGCCGACGTCATCTTCAGCCTCGGCGCAGAGTCAAGGACACGCAGAACGGATGCAACGGGCGCCAATTCCACCGAATTCGTGCTGCCCGCCACCGCACGCCAGGCAACCGTCTCCGCCCGATTCGCCGGCACCGCGCGCTACTTCCTGCATCCCCCCGTCGATCAGACCCTCACATTGCAAGTGCCTTCGAGCCTCACAGCCACGGTCCCTGGCACGATCTTTTCCGGCGAACCGCTCCACGTGTCAGCCTCCTTGCGAAGTCTGGGGCTCCCCATTGCCAACCAGCCAGTCGATGCTACCTTCGGAGTCCTGGCCCTTCGCGCCATGACCGACGAAAACGGAAACGTCGAATTCGTCCTCCCGACCCTGGGCCTCGAACTCGGCGCCGCCACAGCCCGACTCTCCTTCGCCTCCTCCCTCCAATACGTGGGATCCGAATCCGTTGCCCCCGTGGACATTCTCGCAAAGGCCGCCCTGAGCTTTGCCGCACCATCCCTGGTCCGCCCTCTCGAGACGGTCAAGATCTCCGGCCGACTGACACTCCCAAGCGGCGCCGGCCTCGGCGACGCCACCCTGAAGGCCTTCATCGCGGATATTCCACTGGGCACGGCACGCACCGAACCTGACGGCGCGTTCACCAGCGAGTTCGAGATCCCCATCTCCACCAGGCCCGGCCAGACCCACATCGTGCTTCAGTTCGAGGGAACGAGCCAACTCGCCGGCGTCACGACGAGCCAACCCGTGCGCGTCGTCGTGCCCACGACCCTCACAGGCACCGCATCCTCCGTCGCGCCAGGGCAGTCCATGCAAGTCCTAGCCCGGTTGGTCGACGTGCGCGGACACCCAATCCAGGGCGCCCCAATCCTCTTCCCCGGCGACGATGACAGCGCACCGACGTTCACAGGCCCCGACGGAACCCTACGCATCGCCCACATGGTTCCAGCCAACGCTTCCATCGGCCCCTACAAGCTGCAGCTGCACTACCCGGGCAGCCAGAACCAAACATACTCGGCGGCGACCGGCCATGTCAAAATCAGCGTCACCCTCGGCACGATCCTCACCGTCGATCCCTTCGACGAGATCCAATCCCGCAACGCAGTCCTACGCGGCACCCTACTGACGACCCGCGGCGAACCCGTCGCCAAAGGCAACGTCACCATCTTCCTCGACCAGACCCTCCTCCATCAGGAACAGATCGGCAACGACGGAACCTTCCAGATCCCACTGCAGATTCCCCCGTCCGCCCCGGCCGGCCGCCTCGTCCTGACTGTCTCCTACGCGGGAAACCAGACCCTCGGCGCATCCGAGACCGGGCTCATCGTCAACTCCATCGTCCCAACCCTCGTGAAAGCCTCACTGCCGTCCGAAGCCGGCAGAGGAACGAACGCCTCCCTCCGGATCGCCCTCTTCGAAGACAACGGGCGGCCCATCGCAAAGGCACCCTTGCAGATCCTCCTCGGCAACGCGCGCATCGAGGTGGAGACCGGCACCGACGGCCAGGCCGACGCAGAATTCCAGATTCCCGCAGACATGCCTCTGGGCCAAGCCGCTTGGACCGTCACCTTCGCCGGGAGTGAAACGTATCTGCCCACGCAGAACCAGTCCGCCGTCGTTATCCGTTCCGGCGCAAAGATCCGGTTCCTCGACATGCCAAGCCACATGCAGGTCGGTCAACCCGTGCCGGTCGCCGTCTCCGTGCATGACGAGGCGGGCAACCCGCTGGCGGGCCAAAAGATCGGCCTTCGCTTCGCCGACCACCACGTCGCCATCGTCGCCGAGACCAACGAAACCGGAATCGCGACGGCCTCCCTATCCTCGTTCGCCGCTGGCGAAACCTCCATCGTCGCGGTTTTCGAAGGCAGTGAAGCCCTTGCACGGACCATGCAGAAAAGCCCGCTGGTCCAGGTCGCGGCGCCAGTACCGCATGTTCCGAAATCCAGCGCCTATCTCGTCGCCGGCCTCGCCGCTGTCGGCCTCCTCGCATTGGCCGGACTCCTCTGGTACCGGTTCCACCCAAGCCGCAACGTGATGGACATCTTCAAGGAGGCCTCGAGCCGGATCGAGGCCGGCGGACCATGGGCTGCCGCCGTGCTGCTCGCGTATTCCCGCCTCGGGCATTACCTGCGAAGCCACGGCTTCATCGAACGCGCCTCCGAGACGGCACGCGACTTCATGACCGCGTTGAACAAGGCGGTCCCCCTGCCGGCAAGCCAGGCGGTCGATCTTGTCCGCCTCTTCGAACGCGCACGGTACGCAAAGGAAAGACTCGGCCCCGACGCCGCTCGAGAGGCGCGGGACACCCTTCGCACCATCGTCCGCACGCTCGAGGAAGCGATTGGATCGCGCAAACCGCAAGAGGTGGAATTGTGAACGTCTCGGTCCTGCGCATTGCGACTTCCCTCGGACTCTTCGCCCTGCTCCTGGTCGCCGGCGTCCTCCTGTGGAGCCCTGACGCGTCACCCGCCGCATCCCCGACGGCCTACGAGACCAGCCCCGCAGACACGTCCACGTGGCGACTTCGCCTAGAAGCCGCCGGCTACGACGTGCAAAGCCTCGTCGCCACCCCGAGCCTGCTCGACGTGACGTCCCCGGCAGCCGCCGCACTCATCATCATGCACCCCACGGCGGGCCCGACTTCCGAAGGCGCTGCGGCGATGGACCAATTCCTCGCCGACGGCGGATCCATGCTCGTCGCCGACCCCGACGGAGCGTTCAACGCATGGCTCCGGCCCTGGGGAGCCAGCGTCGCCGCACCCAGCATCATCCAACCAGGATTGCCAGCCCCTTACGCCCACATCGCGCCCAAGGGTTCCAACTGGCACGCCACCACCAGCTCCGTCCACTCTCTCGTCCTCGAGGACGAGACCGGATGGACCGCTTGGCTCTGGAGCAAGCCAACGTCTCATCTCGACCTGGACGGAAACGGCACGATCGACCGAGCCGACTTGCCTGGCCCCTTCGTCGTCGCCGCATCCCGAAGCCTTCCAGCAGGAGGCCACCTCATCGTCATGGGCGAAGCACGCGCATTCGTCAACCTGCACATGAACGAATCTGCAGACCGGAATCGAGAGCTCGCGCAGGCAGCGGCGCAGATCCTATTGCCCGAAGGTGGCACCATCATTTTCGACGAGACCCGCACGGGCCTATCTGCAAACGAGGCCGCCATCGTGTCCCCCACCCGGGCCGCCGAGTCCCTACGGCGCTTGTCCCCGGCCATCCAGGCGATGGGCATCGGCGTCTTGGCAATCATTTGCCTTGGGATCAACTTGCTCGCGTCGCCCGCTAGTGCCCTCGGTTTTCACCAGCAAGAAATCCGGGCCCGCGACCCAGTCCGCCTACCATCCGAGGCGGAGCCCGCTGACGCGGCCCGGACCGATGGCCGTCAAAACACAAGGACCCCGTCCGAGTCATCGGAACAAGACGAGGAACGCAACCCATGAACCCAACCGTGATCGCACAACAAGCCCCCTCCGTGGCAGTCAAGACCGTCAAGGACCGCCCCGCCGAACCGAACCCGGCCTCGGTGCAAGTGCCGGTCCAACAACTTGTCGCGGAGGTCGCCAAGGTGGTCGTCGGAAAGCGCCGCGTCCTCGAACTCGTCGCCGTCGCTATCCTCACCGAAGGCGCCCACATCCTCTTCGAGGACCTTCCCGGACTCGCAAAATCCGTCATGGCGGCCACCTTTTCCCGTGCCAGCGGCTCCGTGTTCAAGAGGATCCAGTTCACCCCGGACCTCCTGCCCAGCGACATCACCGGCACCTTCGTCTTCAACAAGGAAAAGAGCACCTTCGAATTCCGGGCCGGCCCCATCTTCACCAACTTCCTGTTGGCGGACGAGATCAACCGCGCCTCGCCCAAGAC
>CAYOZB010000011.1:0-40656 GCA_964408365.1 uncultured Halobacteriales archaeon
CTGTGGGCTCGGGTTCGCCGCCGGGCGACCATGATGCCGCCGCCGGCCACGGCCAGGACGGCCGCCAAGGCGCCGAGGATCCAGAGCCACATGGGACGGGAGCCCGGCTCCGTGGCCTGCAACGTTCCGGCGGCGGGACCAAAGGTGAGTTCGTACACCGCGTCGGGGTCGTCGAGGAACAGGATCTTGCCGTCGACGCGTGACATTTGTTGGAGGGGGATGGCGCGACCTGTGGCCGTCGTGATGGCAGTGACCGTTTGGCCAGGGTAGGGGTCGGTGACGGCGACTTCGATCCAGCCCGTCTCCTTGGTGGTCCGGATCTGGACGACGGTTTCGTCGCCGTTCTTGGTCGTCTTGACCACTTCGGCGTCGCGCGGCTGCAGTTCATGCACTTCATTGGTGGCGGGGATCCAAATGGCGGTGGGCCGGGCGCCGCCCTCGGAGATGAGGAGGGCAGCGTGGGCGCCGATCGTGGAGACGCGTGCGAGTTGGATCACGCCGTTGGGGTCCGTGAACTTGTCCGGACGCCCGTCTCCGGTCGTGTCGGCGGCGGTGGGGGGCAGGTCGATGGTGGCTCCGAAGATGGCTGCGAGCTGGGTCCGGACCGTCTGCGACGCGACGAAGACTCCTCCGCTTCGCACGACGACGGCGGGTGCAGTGTTCGAGTCCGTCCCTGCGTTGCCTGCCTTGTCGACGGCGCGGACCCGGTAGTGGAGGATGGTGCCGTCGGCGTGCGCCTGGACCATGTCCTGGTACGTGGTGGTCGCAACGGGTTGGGTTGTGATCTTGTCGAAGCTTGCCCCGTCTTGGGACGCTCGGTACACGTCGTATCCCTGGACGCCGCTACCTGCGTCGGTCACAGCGGTCCACGTGAGGACCACGACGCCAGCCGCGGACGATGCCACCTGCAGCCCCGTGACGCCTGGAGGCGCGACCGTGTCGACCGTGACGGAAAGTTGGGGGGTGGTGGGGAAGGTGCCCTGGTGGCCGAGGCTGTCGGTTGCGCGGCCGCGGACGTCGTAGACGCCGTCGCCGCTGAGGGTGATGGTGGCTTGCCGGGTGGCGCCACTGGCGAGGGGGGACCAGGTGGATTGGCCGGGCTTGCGGACTTCGACGACGAGGTCCGTGACGCTGGAGCACGTGTCGGTGGCGTCCCAAGCGACCTGGAATGCGTCGCGGGCCGTTTTGGGTCCGGTGACATTGACGGTGGGCGGCTGCCTGTCGACCTTGAACGTGTACGTGTTGGTCGCCGTGTTGCCGGCTTGATCATGCGTGGTCAGGGTGAACGTGTTGGTGCCGTCGCGTAGGTCGGTGATCGTGGCTGTGGTCTGGCTGGTGGGAGTGGCGGTGCCTCCGTTGAGGAAGTACGTGTAAGGATTGGGGGCGCGGGGGCCGCTGAGGCCGTCCGCTCCGCCGGTCCAGGCGAGGGTGGCGGACGTGGCGGTGACGCACGTGGCCGTCGGATGCGTCGTCGAGGAGACGATGGCGGCCGTGGGGGCTTCTGAGTCGACTTGGAACGAGAACGTGCGGGCTTCTCCTGCGTTGTCGGCGCCGTCGATGGCGCGGACGTTGAGGAAGTGGGTTCCCTCGGTGAGTCCCGTTAGGCTCGCGGTTCGGCTTGTGCTTGCGGATGCCAGGCTGGTGCCGGGCGAGGCGTCGAGGGCCCACGCGTACTTGAGGACGGTGGATCCCCCGGTGTCGATTGCGGGGCCCCATGCGACGGTTCCGGCTTTCTTGTTGCTCCATGCTGGGACCGGGGAGAAGTCGGTGGTGGAGAATTCGCCGACGGTAGAGGGTGCCAGGCCGTCTGCGGGCGCGGGCGGGCTCGCGATGGCGACGCCGGGGAACTGGCCTTGGTCGATGGTCCGGCCGGCCGTGTTCACGGTCGTGACGGTAAACCCTGTCGTCGTGCCGACGTTGGTGGGGTTGCGGATGCCGTGAAGGGTGATGCTTTGGCCTTGGGCCTGGCAGTCTTGGTTGCCGGCGCGCGTGACCATGACTTGGGGGGGCGTGGACGCCGAGCCCGCGGTGGAGGCAGCAGAGAATGTGCCGCTCGTGCAGCCGCCCGCAGAGGTCGCCGACACCGCGCCGAACGTGTATCCGGACGGGAACTGGACTGTGAGACGGCCGTCCGCGGGCCACGGGTTGCGCGTCGTGAACGTGAACACGTAGCTGGTGAGCGTGCCTGCCGCCACGTCTCCCGCGGAACGTTCCGGCGTGAGGAATGGGGCGGGTCCGACGTTCGCGGTCGCGGAGTGGGTGGCGTCGATGTCGATGCCCGCGGATGTGCGAGTCGCGAGGTAGAAGGGGCTCATGGCTCCTGCGAATTCGGGGTGCTTGACGTTGGCGATCGTGACTTCTTTCGGGCCTGGCCCCCATGATGTTCCTCCCGTCCGGGTGATGGTGAGGATGCGACCATCCACAGACGTCAAAATCGTGCCCGTGGGGACGATGGTGACGGTCGCATCTTCCGCTAGACTGTATCCCTCCGGGAATTCCGCGACGAACTCGCCGTTGTCGGGCCACTCGTTCTGCGTGGTGAACTTGAACGTCACGCTCGCTTGGGCGCCGGCGACGGGGGCCGCGTCGGCGGTTGGTTTGGTGACAGCGACTCCGGTGAGCGGGGCCCCGGTCGGGTCGAGCGATACGCCGGGCACGGCGTCATCTTGGTCGATGGCTTGACCGCTGCTGGTCCTGGTTTCGATGGCGAAGGATCCGGTGGGACCTGAGCGGCCCGGGTTCTTGACACCGTGGAGAACCAGCGTTGCGGCGCCAGGGTCGCAGGATCCGCCCTCCAACGTCGCGGTAGTCGTGAAGATTTCGCTGGGCGTGCTCGTAACGGTCACGCTACGCACGGTCGCGGCAGCGCCGACGCGGCAGGAGAGAGTCGACGTGGTGATCGTGCTGGAAGGGTACGAGGCTGGGAACGTGGTGACGATCTTGCCGCCGACGGGCAGCGTGTTCTGGGTGGCGAAGTTGAACGTGTAAGCCCCGACTTGGCCGACCATTCGGTTGTTGGTCGACGCGCTGGCGCCCTGCAATTGGGCGGCCGTGATCGTGACTCCGAGGACGTCGTCGTGCTTGTCGATGGGGGTTCCCGCGCCGTCGAGGAGCGTGATGATGAACTTGTCCGTCGTGCCGGTTTCCGCTGGGTTGCGGATGGGTCCCATCGTGAAGGTCTTGACGCCGGCCGGCCACGGCAGGGCCGCGCTTGGCCGGGTCAGGGTGATGGTGTCTCCGGTGGCCGTGGCCGTGACGGTTTCAGTCACCCCGGTTCGTGTTGCGGTCGCGGCAGGCGCGATCGACGTGAGGCCGAACGTGCCGGGGAACGTGATCCGGAGGCGACCATCGGCTGGCCAAGGGTTTGTGCTCTCGAAAGTGAACGTGTACTGCGTGTTGGCGCCCGTGGCCAACGTCGTCGCGGCGACGACTGGGTTCTTGATTTCGCCCGCCGTGAGGAACACGGTGGCCCAGGTGCCGGAGTCGATGTCGGTGCCGCTTGCGTCGCGCGTCGTGAACGTGAACGTTCCCGCCGCTCCACTGCGGGAAGGGTTCTGGACGCCGATAAGGATCAGCTCCTTCAGGTCTGGCCCGGCCCAGGGTTGGGCTGAGTCTCCGCCGCGGGTCACGATGATGCGGGGACCGGTTGACGCGGAGCCGGGTTGGGTGCTGGCGGAGAACGAGCCGGTGGCGCCTGTTCCTTGGCCTTGGACGGCGACGCCGCTGACGCCGTAGCCGATCGGAAGCGCGGCGACGAACTGCCCGTTTGCGGGCCAAGCGGTTAGGGTGGTGAACGTAACCACGTAATTGGTGGTCTTGCCGGCGCGATCGTCGATGGCCGTCAAGTCGTTGACCGTGAGGGTGCCGGCATCGATGGTGACGCCGCTGACTTGGTCGTTGGCGTCGATGGTGCGCAGGGCGCTGTCGGTGGTCCGCAGCGCGAAGGCGCCCGTCGCGCCGGATTGGGTGGGGTTGCGGATTCCATTGACTTCGACGGTGATCCAGTCCGAAGCGGCTGGAGGTGCGCAAGGCGTGGGCGCGTTGTTTCCAGTCGCTCGTGCGAGGATCAACTCGTTGAGGCCGCCCACGGTGCGGACGAGGGTGCCGTCGCAGTTGGTGAGGGTTAAGAAACTCGCCGCGGTGAGATCGTACCCGGCTGGAAAAGTCGCAACGAGTTTTCCGTCCGTTGGCCACGGGTTGGTGGGGCGGAATTGGAACGTGTAGGTAGCGCTCTGGCCAGCGCCGAGTGGGGTTCCTTGGACGCCCTGTGCGGCGAGTGCGGCGGGTTGAAGGATGGGGCCTGCTATGGCTCCTGATGCGTCGAGGTCGGCGCCGGTGGAGTCCTGCGTTGCGAGGTAGAAGGATCCGGTTGGGCCGGACAGGGTGGGGTTGCGGAGGCCGAAGATGGTGATGGATTTCGGGTTGCTTGCGTCGGCCGGCCACGTGGTGGCGCTACCGCCGCGCGTAATTGTGATGCGGGCCGGACTCGTGTCGGTCCCGGCCTGCGTCTGGACGTTGAACGATCCGCTCGCGCCCTGTCCGCTTCCGGAGGCGGCCGCGGCGACTGGTGAGACGACGTAGCCGGTGGGGACAATGATGGCGAGGCGTCCGTTGGCGGGCCAATCCTTGGTTGTCTTGAAATGGAACTGGTAGTTCGTTTGTGCGCCTGCGGCCAGCCCGGGCGCAACAATGGTGGGGTCGGTCATCGTGGCGTCGACGAGGAGTTCCGGCGCGGGGATTCCGGCCTGTTCGTCGATGGCCAAGAGCGAATTGGTGAGGGTCCGGATTTTGAAGGATCCGGCGGGGGTTGAGGATTGTGGGTTGCGGATGTTGGTTAACTCGACGTTCAAGGCTCCGGTGCATTCGGTGTTCCCCGTCTCGGAGCGCGAAAGGGTGAGGGTGCGCGTGCTTGGGTTGGCGGCCGGAATCAGGGTTCCCGTGCAAGAAGGCGTGATGGCGGCGAACGCCGCGTTCGAGATCCCGTATCCCTCCGGGAACGTGATCGCGAGTTTGCCGCTGGCGGGCCACGGGTTGGTGGGCGTGAAGCCGAACGCGTAGCTGGTGTCTTCGCCGGCGACGAGGCTTTGGGGGCTGATGGTGATGTGCTTGAGCTCGCCGGGGTCGATGTTGAGTGTTACGGCGGCGTCCAACTCTAGGGTGTCCGTGTCTACGCCGTTGGCGTCCTGGAGTGCCATCCGCAGGGCAGTCGTTGCACCGGAAACCGGCGGATTGCGGATTCCAGCGATCTTGATCTCCTTGCCGCCGTCGTCCCACGGGGTTCCCCCGTTCTTGACGACGAACACCGAATTGTCCCCAGGAACGAGTTCGAACGTTCCGGTAGGCGCGGTGTCACCGGTGATGCTTTGGAGGGCGGCGCTGCCGGCGCCGAACCCGGCGGGGAGCAGAATCTCGAAGCGGCCGTTGGGTGGCCACGCAGTAGAAGTCGTGAATTCAAACGTGTACGTCGCACTGGTGCCCGCCTGCGTGGACGAGGCTTGCACGTCGATTCCGGTAAGGAGTTGTCCGGTCCTTTGGATGTTGATCCCTGGAACGTTGATTGCGGAGTCGATGACAGCTTCGGCCGAGTTGAGGGTGTGCATTTCGAACGGGCCGCTGGGGCCTGACATCTTCGGGTTTCGGACGTTTTGAATTTCGACCCAGGCCGGAGTAGCCTTGGCGCACTCGGATGAGCCAGATCCGGCGCGGGTGAGGACCACGGTAGGTTGGTCGGGAAGTCGCTGGGCTTGCACCGAACCGGTGCAGCCGCCGATGATGGCAACGGGCGCCTCTGGGACATCGAATCCTGTTGGGAATTCCACCAGCGCCTTGCCGTCAGCTGGCCAAGGGTTTGAGAGGGTGAACGCGATTTTGTACGTGGCGGCCTGGCCAGCCAAGCCGCTGCCCGTCCGGGAGACGACCAAGCCGGTCAAGGTGGCGGGATCGAGGACGGGCCCGAGGACCCCGAACGTTCCTTCCTTGTCCGCTCCACCGTTCGTGCGCGTGAAAATGTTGAAGGTTCCCGTGGGACCCGACACGCGAGCATTTTGGATGTTGGGGATCGAGAGCGTGACTTGGCCGGCGGCGCAGCTCGCGCCTGCGCCCGTCCTAGAAGCGATTACAACGCGGCCGGTGGAGGAGGCTACGGTCGCGGGGAAGCTTCCGCCGCCGCAAGCGACCGTCCCGGTGGCGCCCGACTGTACGGACCCGCCATAACTCTCGGGGAACTGGATCGCAACCTTCTCATTTGGCTCGAGGACGCTTGGGGAGGTGAACGTGAACGTGTAGGTCGTGCCAGCGCCGGCCGTGGGATTTTGGATTGCGACGGTGGCGCCGCTGAGCTGTCCGTCGGGTCGGGACTGGACTCCAGGGACGAATTCGTCCAGGGCGAGGAGCTTGCCGTTCGCGTCCTCGATCTGGAACTGGAACATGCCCGTCTCGCCGCTGTTGGGCGGATTGGGGAAGCTCGGGATGACGAGGACCTTGGGACCCGCCGGACAGGCGGATGCGCCCGGTGGGCTCGTGACAACGAGGGTGTCAGAGGAGACGACGGCGGCGCTGGTTGCCTCGCCCCAGCACGCCGTCAGCCACGCGGTGAACGTGGCATCGACATCATACTGGGAGGGCAACGTGATCTTGAGTCGGCCGTTCGCGGGCCAGTCCACGGGCGTGGTGAACCGGAAGGAGTATTCCGCCTCCAGGTCTGCCACGTCATGGTTCCGGTCGACCCGGGTGTTCGTCAACGTCGCGGGGTCGAGTACGATTTGGGCCGTGCCGTCGTCGAGTTCGGCGCCGTTGCTTTTTCGCGTCAAGAGCTCAATCGCGAACGATCCACTTGCGCCGGCATTGCGAATCCCGGTGACGGTGAACTCCGCGCCGGAGGAACATGGTTCTGTGCCGCCGCTGCGCCTGATGATCGCGGTGAGCCCTACGGCTTGGGCCGTGTACGAGCCGTCGCAGCCTTGGGGGGTCACGGTCAAGGTCCCGAGGGCATAGCCGGCCGGGAACGTGAGGAGCACTTGGCCGTCGCCGGGCAGCCCCGTGGGCGTGGAGAATCCGACCGTGTAGGACGTGAGGGCGCCGGCCTTGGGGTTCGCGGCAGTCAGGTCGATTCCTGAGAGTTGTCCGTGGCGCACAATGTTCCACGGCGTCGCGGGATTTGCGGGGTCGAGCAGGTTGATGATGGTACCATCGGGCTCCCGCGTGGAGACGACGAAACTGCCTTGGCTGCCGCGCGTGGGGGGGTTTCGCACGCCTTGGATCGTCAATCTCAGGTTATCCGTCGACGAGCACGTGTTCCCGGTGCCGCTTCGCGTCAGGGTGAAGGTTTGGCCGGACCGGGTTGCCGAGAAGGATGTTTCAGGCGTGGGAATGCCGCACCCTTCAAGCTTGGTGACGGTCGCGCCCGAGACACCAAATTGGGTTGGGAAAGTGACCTGGAGGAGTCCATTGTTTGGCCAGAAGTTGAAGTTGGTGACCAACGACAGCTGGAATTCTATGGTGTAGTCGCTGAGCGCATCGGTTAGGTCGTCGGTCGCGGAAACTTTCAAGTTTCGAAGATGGGGCGCGATCGTCACGTTCCCCGACGGCCCCGAATCAATGGTGACCCCGGCGACCGTGAGCGTCGACAAAGTGAAGTTGCCCGTGGTCCCGGTGGCCTCTGGATTCTTGATGCCGTCGATGCGGAGCGTCACGCTGGTTCCAGCGCTGCATGCGGTCGCTCCGCTGCCTCGCGTCAGGTTGACGATTGCGGTTTGGGTGACGTCGACGGAGAACGTCCCGGTCGTGCAGCCGGTGGTGGTCGCGGAGCCGACGGTGACCCCGGTGAACGGACCAAATTTCGGTTCAGTAGTGTCCGGAAATTTGATCCTTAGCTTCCCGTCGGCGGGCCACGCACTGCTCGTCTTGAACCCGAATGTGTAGGACGTCTGCTTGCCCGGGTTGGGGTATTCGACTTCAACCGCGGCGTCGTCGATCGGGCCGAAGAAGGTGAGGCCGTTGGCCCCGCCGAGGTCCCCGGATTCGAGAATCGTGCCGGAGGCGTCTCGGGTGGAGGCGGGGAAGTTGTTGGTCGCTCCCGTGCCGCCATACTTTCCCGCGGGCGGATTCGTGATCCACCCAGCCGCAGCGGTGCCTTTGATTGTTATCGTGAAGGCTGTGGTACCAGTGCTGACAATGGGGGAACTCGGAACTGTCCGTTCAAGAGCGAGGTGTGTTGCAGCGCTCGCGGCATGGCTGGAATGGAGTTGAAGGGAACCGAGTGGTGAACCCTGCTGCGGACAAGACCCCGAATTGCACGTGATGCCAAGAATCAGTCCATCGTCGTCCCGTGGTATTCCAAACCCGTCTGGGAAATCGACGACGAAGAGACCATTTGCCGGCCAAACAGTCTGGCTGGGCAACCTGAACTGAAGGGTGTACTCGGCGAGTGCACCTGCCGCGCCGGAATTGCCGGAATTGACGTTAATCTTTGACCCCGGATCAAATGCCTTCGCCGCCGCCGCCGAGGGTGGGATTCCTGGAAGAAGCAAGACCAGGAGCATTAGCGAAAGCGCAATGGAACGCGGCTTGGGACCAATGATCTTGCGGCCCACCGCGACGGTCCTGGCGCATGCGGCCGCACCCCGGCGAACCGTTCGTCGCAGTCGAGCGAATTTCGTGTCTCCATGCCGCCCCAGGCCGACCACGAATCCCTGACGACTCGGATTCTCCGTATTATTGCTTGCCCTAGGTCGAGGTTAAGCCAATTGTCTTATGTTCCCCACATATCGAGGTTTGCTCCACCCGTTCAGTCGTGCGAATTTGAAGAATCGGCTCCCGTCGGAGTAGCAGCGTCAAGTGGGTCGGTGCATCCGCGGTCGACGCGCCGAAAAATTGCGCTTGGGAGGTCTCTATTGTTCAACGTTCCCGTAGGAACCAGGTCGAAGACGATGGCTCTCACGATGCAATGGCGGCACGGCCCCTTGGGGGGCCTATCAGCGACGCTGCGCCGTGAGGGCCAACGCGCCACCATCAGCGCCGCGACGAGAAAGATGACCGTCGGGAATCCTGCGCCGCCTCTGTTCGTGTCCGGTTCCTCGTCGTATCTCTGAACGGTTACGGTGCTCGGCTCGAGCCGCCTGGGTCCCGCAAGACTTGGAACATCCTGCGTCCATGGATTGGGCGGCGGCCAAAGCTCGGGCGGCGGCACCCAGTTCTCGCCCCTGCCGTCAGTCCCGGAACCTTCCGACTCGACGCATTCTCCGTCGGAGGAGATATCCCCAGGTTCTGTTCAGCGACGTTACGGCTTTTGTCGCCCGCGACCGAGGCCGCCGACGGAGGGCCGCGCGAGTAGCATGACCAGCACGAAGAGGAAAAGGCCCGGCGTCACGCTGGGAGCGTTGGCGGGGCCCCCGAGGTCGACGTAGAGGTTGGCGCCGTTCTCGACGACGGTGCCTGTCATGGGCTTGGCGCGTTCCGCGTGGCTCGCGCGGAACGTGAACGGGCCCAGGTATTGCGCCTGTCCGTCGGGCGCGGTATGGTACGCGTCGAAGGAAGCTGTGAGGATGGGGGTGACCGTTTCGGTCCGGGAAAAGATGGGCGTCTTGCCATCCTTCGGGAAGATCTCCAGGGTGAGGCCCGGGACGGCGGCGCCGTTGGCGCGGACGGCTTGCGCGGCGAAGGCGACGACGTTTGAGATGGCGCCAAGCTGATTCGTGGTGCCGAGGTCGGCGTCGCCGAAGCCGGTGCCGGCGACGTCGAGTTCCACGTTCTGGGCCAGGAGGCCCCATTTCTCGTTGGACTCGAGGTGGGAGTCCAGGAGTGCGAGTCGTCCTCCAGCTGCCTCTATTCCGTACACGTTCTGGCGGCTGGTGACGTTGTGCAGCGAGGAGCTGGAGCCGCGCAGTTCGAGGCCCCACTTGGCGCCCGGCTTCGCCTCGATAACGGTGTCCCGGACATCCAGTGTGGGTGCCCCAATTCCTCCCGAGCCGGATGGGGAGGGCTTGACGCTGATGCCGCTCACAGAATAACCAATGAGGGTCGTGTCCTGGATCTCGATGCGGGCGTCGCCGTTGGCACTGACGCTCGCCGAGCTTCCCTCCAGCACACTGTTGCGGATCGTGACGGGGCAGAAGTAGGTGGCGACGTTGTCGCCGAAGGAACGGATGTGGGAGTCTTCGACCTCGATGTTGCAGGTCATGCGCCCCGAAACGCCCATGACGTGGTCGAGAACGCTGGCGTTCCGGAGGGTCAGGTTTCCAAGGGCGGCGAGGCCGATGAACCCGAGATCCTGGATGGTGGCGTCGCGAAGCAGGAGGGAGCCGCCAGCGCGGACCGTGATGCCTGCGGTGCTGTTGTTCACGTGGACGTCTTGCAGGGTGCCCGTTCCGGGAATCTGGAGCCCCCCTTGGCCCGAGACGGCGGTGGCGAGACCGTCACCACGGAGTCCTTCGATTACGGTGTCGGGTTTTCCGGCGCTATTAATGGTGCCGAAGACGACGATCCAGAAACCATCGGCTTCGCGCAATGGCGCGAGTATCGTCGGGCGGTCGCCATGAGGACCGAGCTCGAGGGCGGCGCCCTCAGCGACCTCGATGCGGTCCCCAACGTGGATGGTAGATCCGAGCACACGCAGCGTCGCGCCGGGTTCGATCCGGAGCCGGCCGTCGATGGTCGTGTCAGTGCCGGTCCAGACAGTGTCGGACGTGATGATGACGTCCCCAGGCGTGGGGGGCGGGCCTTGTGCGAGAACCACCGGCGTCGCCGCGGCCAACATGGCCACGGTGACAATTAGAAGATGAATTTGGAGGGCCGCCATCGTTTTCACACGTCGAAGGCAAGGAATGGAGGGAGAGGAGGAGGGAGAAGCCGAACGACTCCTCCCCCCTGAGTGGGCGCGCAAACCAAGGGGTTTCCCTTAGGCTCCTCGGCAAACGGTCGTGGCCGCGTCGTCGAGGAACGTTGAAACCGACAGCGCGTTGTCGACGTTCATGTCGCTCATCACGACGTACGTGACGGGTTCGAAGATGTTGAAGTACGTCTCCACGTAAGGGCCGCCGTCTGGTCCGGTCGCCCCGCGGTACACTTTCGTCGTGTTGCCTGTGCCGGGGCCACTCGGGTTCTTGATCCGGTCGTCGTAGAGGTGGTTGCACTCGACGCCAAGCATAAGCTCGTTGTCGTCCGCAGGCGTGTCACCGGCGGCGAGGCTTTCGGCCCAGTAGCTGCCTGCCTGCGGGTTTCCGCTGGCCGCGAAGTTGACGAAGAACGTGACATGTCCTCCGTCGATCCAGTACGCGAGGAGTTCCCGGTAGTAGAACGTCAGGAAAGGACCTTCGCCGCGGGGGTCGCATCGTCCTTCATTGCCAGCGCCGTCGATGCCACCTACCATGTCGCTGGGCGGGTAGGCGACGATGCAATCGCTGGCCGCAGGTGTAATGACATCCGATGGCGTCAGCAGCATGCCGTTCGCATTTGTTCCGACGCGGACCTGAGCGTATACGTTTCCGGCAGCCGCGCGGCAGGCCCCTGTTTGCGGCATGTCGCGGCAAACGATTGGATCGTAGGAATAAATCCAGAGCTTGGTCCAGTCGTGCTTGTCCAGGCACTGGTGGTGCGCCCAGTTGGCCACGTTGTCGAAGTACATGATGTGGCTCGTGTTCGGGGTCTGGCCGCCGGGCTCGGCGTCGTCACTCGTGTTGCTGCCCCCGTTGTACGTGGAGCCGCGCGTCGGGTCGAACTGGCCGCCGGCGCCGCAGATTTCGTCGCCCGTGTCGGAGTCCTGGTTCGAGGCGAAGCACATGCCGTTGGTGCCAGGTGTCCCAGGGCCTTCAATATGGTTCTGCTCGCAGGCGACCAAGCCAGGCGTTCCGGCGACCCAGCCTCGGGCGGCGTCGTTGTTGCAGTCGGTACCGGGTTCGCCAAGGGTCATATGAGTGGTGGGACAGTTGGTATTGATGTCTGTCGCCGCGTTCACCGGCACCCAGGCGGCGTCGATGTGGTATGCCGTCGCGGGTGCCAGGCTCAGCAGGAGCATGAGTGAGATTCCGCCGATTTTCAGGATTTTTCGGTTCATTTGGTTCACCGCCCTCACGTGGGCGACTGCGACAATGACTGACGGGACTACCCTGATTCTGGATACGTTCGGAACGCTTCTGGCCCGCGGGGCCGTCGGGGCGCGTAAAGGTACTCGATTTCGTCTGGGCCTAACCCAGCGAGGCTAACGTCGGTATCTCTGGGAAGAGGGGCGGGTAATTGACGACGGGTTCAGAAGATGTCCTACAAGTCGAAACGGCGACCACGTTCCGTCGTTTGGCCAAGAGGGGTGGGCATGGGGCGGAGCTACATGCGGCGATTAGGTGTGTGAGGACCACGAGGTGCCAGCAATCCAGGAAGGTTAAGATCCAAAGCTTATCGAGTAGGACTGAATGTGTTTGTATGATGAGACGAAGTTGGACCGTTTCTGCCCGCCGTGTTCAGGCGAAAAGGTGGGTGCGTTCCGGACCTTTACGCAACTCGTTCACGAAAGATCGAGGGAATTCGAAGGTTTATTGTAATTCTTGGGCTTGTAGCTATATAGTTGGCACCACTATATACTCCCAAATGTTGGAACAGTAATGAAGCCCGAATCCGACGCCGTATGGGCGCCCTACGGCCTCCGCCACAACCCGTTCTTCACGCGGCCTCTTTCCAGTGTCGCGGGAATCGACCGCGGCATCCACCTGTTCCGTGGCAAAGCTCGCATCCACGAAGCCGACAAACTCGTCCAACGAATCCTAAACGACACGAACAGCGTCCGCCTCATCGAAGGACCCACCGGCATCGGCAAAACGACCCTGGCGAACCTCATCAAATCCAAGCTCCTCGACCGTGACGATGTCGCCGTAAGTCTCGAACCAATCCAAATCGATCCCGAAACGATGACGCCGGAGCGGTTCGCGGCCGAGATCCTCTTTGCGACCCTATTCGCACTCAAACGCCACCCATCTGCGCAGGACGCGGCTGCAGCCGCCAAGACGGAAGCCGAGGGACGAGTCCTGGATAAACTCCTTTCCGGAAAGACCAGAAAGATCGGGTTCTCCAAAATCATTGGCGTCGAATGGACTCGCACCCTGATTCTGCGGGAGGCGACGACGCGACCGTTCGGCGACTGGAAGGAGGCTCTGCTCAACGTGCAGGCGAGCGCGGAAGCCAGCGGGGTCAACCGGATCCTTTTGCACATCAACAATCTCGACCAAGCCACCATCACGAGCCCAGAGCGAGTGGGCTCCTTGTTCGGCAACATGCGCGACCTCTTGCAGCTCGACGGCTACCATTTCATCCTCTGCGCCAACGAGGCTTTCCGCACTCGAGCCTTGGCCGAGCGCACCAATGTTACCGATCTCTTTGGCAACCCCCTGTTACCGGCCGCGTTGCGACCTGCGGAGGTTGAAGAAATCGTCATGGCCCGCTACGATGACGCAAAAGGCCAAACGGCCAAATTCTCGCCGCCGATTGCTCCGCGCGAAGTCGCGAAACTCTTCGAGCTCTACGAAGGCGAGTTGCGCAGCGTGTTCGAAATGTTGGGGCAAACATTCATGGAGGAGCTCGGCCCAAGCGCCACGCCCCGACAACTTACGGCGGAGGACGTGGTGCGAATTCAACGACCCCTGGTAGAGGCACTCTTGGAGCGGTTATCCGAAGCACAGTATGATGTCCTTCGGGCCCTTTCTCAACTGCAGCCGCACGCCACAGAACCGGTCCAACAAAAGGACCTCGTGGACCATCTTAGGAAGTCGCGGGGCGGCGAGGCGTACACGCAGGGCTACGTCAGCCAAGTCGCCGACGCGTTGGCGGATGCAAAATGGATCGCCAAGTACACGCCCAATCGCCGCCGCACCTACTATTCGCTTGGGGGTCGGGCCAAGATTGCGCGTGATGCCATCACAGCGGTTTAGCTGAGCAACGAAACAACTGGCGCCGGATTTCGAAGCCTACCTCTGCGGCGGGCGAACGGGGGTAAAGAAGAAAAACGCGCGAAGCACGAATCGCGCGCCCGTAGATTGGTTTGGGGAAGAGAGACGGGGCCCGCCTAGAATGGGCCCCGTTGGTCCGCGAACCCCGTTTATGGGTCCTGGCACTTTGCACTCGCAGAGTAGGGTCCGCCCAGTCCATTCTTGACGAAATTTAGCTCACAGATGTAGTTTCCCGTGTGGTCCTTTTGCGTCTTCGGCGATGCCTCCGTTTTGACCGGGGGGGCGGGCCCAATCGCCGTTCGAGTTACAATAACGTCGACCCCGCAGTAAACCGTGGCGGTGACACTTTCCGCGGCGGCTCCGCTGAACAGTGTTGCGGTTACGTTGACTCGATCCTTCAGGTGGCAGGCATTGGGGACGAAGAATACCACACTGCAACCATTCAGCGCGCATGGTTTGGGGGGAACCAAGGGCGCCGGAGGGCACCCTCGTTCGACGATTAGCCCGTCCACGACGGTAGCGCCGCAGTGCCGCGGCTCATGCTGAATTACGTCGTCCAGGGCGGAGTTTCCGCGGCAGACAGTGGTGGCGGCGTCATCCAGGAACGACGCTATGGAGAGCGTGTTGTTGACGTTGGTGTCATTCATGGCGACATAGGTAACGGGTTCGAAGATGTCGAAGTAGCTGCGCAGGTCCGTTCCTGTGGGCGTCTCGGCGCGGTACACCTTGGTGGTGGTTCCGGTGCCGTTGTCTGGTGGCAGGATACGGTCGTCGAACAGGGCGTTGCACTCCAACCCGTCCAATCCGCCGTCGTTGTCGTCCGCGGGCGTCTGCGGCGTCGTGCCCGGTGCTAGGCTCTGGGCCCAGTAGCTGCCCAGCACGGGCGGGTTGCCGTTGTGCATGGTCGTGGCGGCCTGGTTGATGAAGAACGTGACGTGGCCCCCGTCAATCCAGTACGCGATGAGTTCTCGATAGTAGAACGTGAAGAAGGGTCCGTCGTCGCGCGGATCGCACGTGCCGTCTCGGCCGGCGCCGTCGGTGCCGCCCAACGTGTCCCCGTAGCCGCCCGAGTCGGCGCACGTGGTGGGACTCTTGGCCGTATCGTCCTGATCGTCGCGCGGCGTCAACAGGATTCCGTTCGCGTTCGTGCCGACGCGCACCTGCGCGTACACGTTGCCCTTCTTGGGGATGCACCGGTGTGGTTCGGTGGCGTTGTAGGGGGTGTCGCCGTTGGGGTTGCAGTCTCCGCCGGACTCGAAGTCTTCGTTGAAGGAGTCGAAGATCCACAACTTGGTCCAGTTGTGTTTGTCCATGCACTGGTGGTGCGCCCAGTTCTCGGTGTTGTTGTAGTACATGACGTGGCTGGTGCTCGGCGTCTGTCCGCCGGGCTCGGCGTCGGCGCTGGTGTTGCCGGCCCCGTTGTAGGTGGAGCCGCGCGTCGGATCGAACATGGTTTCGTCACCGCAGATCTCACCATTCGTGTTGGCGACCTGGTTGGAGGCGAAGCACATGCCGTTCGTGGCCGGCTCGCCGGGCAGGTGTCCGATGTTGTTCTGTTCGCAGATGACGGCTCCCGGGCCTCCGGCGAGCCAGCCGCGTGCCGGCGCGTTGTTGCAGTCCGTGCCCGGCTCACCAGCGGGCCTCGGAGGACACTCCGTGTTCATGTCCGTGGCGGGCTCCACGGGAGACCACCTCGAATCGATGTGGTACGCGCTCACAGGTGCCATGGATGCCATCAGCATCAGGGCGATGACTCCGGTTTTCAGGGATTTCCGACTCATGGGGGTTTCACCTTGGCCCAACTCGGGCGCTGTCTGTGGGATTCCGTGTGGAACCTACCCGTTTCTGGATGGATGAGGAACCTGACGCAGTCGCGTTTCCCAATCATCCAGGTTTCGCGACCAGATGCCAGCGTTCGCCGCAAGCAGACCGCGTGCGATACTCGATGGTAGTCCGTCGCGAAGCCTTGGGGTTTGGCACGGTTTCATCTATGCTGGCGGTGGAAGCACGAACGCGAGGGCTGCGAAATTGTTGGAATAATCAGACTCAGCAAAGAGCCGGTCCGCGTTGACTTCCGCCTCCAGGACGTAGGGTCCTGGCGCGACGCCGGTTACGTCGATCCACTGGGTGGGCAAGGTGCGATGATACTCGTCGCCCCACAACCTGCTGATCCCCTGGTCGTCCGTGCAATCGTTGTACTGGCGTGTGCTGATCAAAGGCGCGTAGTTGCGCACGTCGATGACGCAGAAGCCCTGCTTGTGTCCGCTAACCAGTCCCGCGAGGAGGGTGGGGTTTGCATCAACGAGCGCGGTTGCCGTCGCGTTCGGGTATTTCGCGCGAAGCCGTTGCCACTCGAGCCACATCGGTGCCGTCCATAGCCGATAGTGTGCGTAGTCGATGAAGTGATGATGCTGGTGGCAGGGTGCCCACTCGAAGAGGAACGCGTTGTCGGCGACGCGCCCGATCTTGAGGTCGCCGGCGCCGACATTTGGGGTCGTGAACGTGAACCGAAGCAGTCGGCGCGTACCCGCTTCCGTGGCGCCTTCGACGACGGCGCAATCGTCTGGGGAGAAGGCCTGAGTTATGATGTCCGCATCGGCTAGTTTCATCGGATCGACGAGGAGGTCGGGGCAGCCTCGGGCGTCCCGGCAGCCGACGGGCGGCTCTCGGGTGGATTCTGCCGGAGGCTGTTCGCCATTGCGGCTTTGCTCGGGATCCGCCCAAACGCGAGGGTTTTCGTCCTTGGCGAGGCTTGCGTCCGCGACGAACCGGACATGGTATCCTGCCGCGGCGGCGAAGATTGAGGCATTCAACGACATGGAAAACGACAAATCCGGATTTCCGGATGGGTCCGTGCCGAAGCCGATGGACGCTGAAACCTTGGTGAGAGCGTCCGCCTCGAGCCCTGGCATCTCAATGGACGCGCCGGAGGACGCCGACCATGGCAGAAGGGCCACCACGGCGACCGAAAGGAGCCAACCGCGCCTGGGCGCCGACATATTGGCGAGAACCCATCTAGGCATCAGCACCGTTTGTGGATGAACGGGAAACGCATCAGGTTGGTCGATGTGGACGAGCCGCGCCTTCGTTAGTACCGGGTCTGCAGCACCTGCTTGACCGCCGGTTCGCCTTCGTTGGCTTGCGCCCGGATAGTGAAGAAGGTCTGACCCTGGGAGCACATGGCGTATGATGGATCGGCGAGCCTGCAAGTGCTGTACACGTCGAGGCGGCCTGCGATTACGAACGAGCCGTCGGCGGGAATTTGTTCCAAGGTTCGTTCCGACCTGCCATAGTGGTTGGCGTCGAGGGGCGTACGGTTGAGGCCGTCGATGGAGACGTACACGTTGTTCGCCGCCGCAGAACCATTGTTGTACACGGTGAAGTTGAAGAGCATGTACATGCCGCCCTGCGGATCGGGCGACAACGCATACCAGAGCTCGCCGAATTCGAGGCGCGGGGATCCGGAGTCCAGGCAGCCCGCGAGCGGTAGGACGAGGATGATGCTCACGACAAGTAATGCGAATTGCAGGGGAGTGGTGTTCATTGGCGAACCGCGAAGCAGGGATGGCTTGGCGAGAATGTTCCGGTGCGTTTCCATTGTATCCACAATCCGGTCACGGGTGGTTGGCATCAATCGATCTCTCCGACGGCGGGGACGGCTGCCGGCTTCCCCGCGTCAACCTTCGCCGTTTCCGGCGCGCCATCCGTCAGTCGGCTGACGGTCGTCCCCGACGCTTCGGCAAGCACGGCGGGCAGTTCAGGTCCCGGGTGGTACCTTCGCAGCTTGGCGTCCCTGGTCTCGACAGCGATGCCTGCGGCGATGAGGAGCGTGATGTGGTGGCGGAACACTTTGCGGTTGATGCCGACCTCATCGAGGATCTGCTTCTGGATCAGGCCCGGCTGCTGGTGGATTGCCTGGACGATCTGTTTCGCCGGTTCGGCGCTCAACAAGGCGGTCTGGCGGTTCTCCGCAGCCGGCTGTCCGGCGAAGAATGCCCTGCTGCGGCCGACCACGACACTGTCCACGAGGCCCGCCCGACTCAGCATGTAGAGGTGGTGCTGGGCCGTACCCCACGCGATGCGAGTGCTCCGGCAGATGGCCGTGATGGAGCTGCCGGGCTGGTGGTGGAGGAACTTCATGATCACATCACGCACCCGTTGCCGCAGGAGGTTGGCGGGCCGCGTCGCATTGTACTGAACCATGCCCACGAACGGGAGAATCCAGAGAGGGCAACGCGGGCGGGACACCGGAATCATCCCGTCCTGTCGGACCGGGTTCTTGGCCTCGCGGGGCGCGCCGAAGACAATTGCTCGAGGATTGACCGGGGCCGGGTTCGAAGGCAACGATTGAAGTTTCCAACCCAGTCTGCGTTCGCGGCCATACCACCTCCCCATGCCATTGCGCCGTCCCACGCCGGCGCCAAGCGTCTTGGATGGCCTCTCAGCAGAGGGCCGAGGGACGCCAACGATTCTGGATACTTGGGAAACTCTTGACCGCGGGGGCGACGCGGGGGCCATGAGGGAAACCCGTGCCATACGAAGCCGAGCGGGTCCGGTGCAAATGCTGCCCAAATGGTTTTGAAGCCTACCGTTTCTGAGGCCTGGGGGACTTGCCGGTGAGCGTTTGGCTATTGGATACAAGGCGGGCGGCGGCCCTTGGGCCGACCGGCTTGGCTGCGGCAGCGGTCGCTTCAACGGCCGGCGTCTTTTGGGGGACACCGTGGTTGGCAGCGGTTTTGGCCGTCCTGGCAGCCGCCATTGCGGGGTTCCACAAGTTGGTCTCGGCGCGCAATGTGTGTCAGAACCGGGTCCGGCGACGCGTTTTGGAGCGGGTCCTTGGAAAGCCCGGCGCGACCCTGGGCGAGCTCGCGCGTCATGCCAGGGTCTCCCGACAGACCATCGTCTACCACGTCAACGTGCTCAAAGAATTCGAGTTAGTCGTCGCGGTGCGAGACGGAAGCTCCGTCCGCGTTTTTCCCTCTCAAGAAATCGAAGCCGCCAGAGACCCTGTGGCTTTGCTACTGCGGAAAGGATGGGCGAGGCCTCTCCTGAAAACCCTGTCCTCGTTTCCCGAAGACAGCCTACGGGCTGTTTCCCGCCGCCTCGGCGTGAGCCATTCGACCGTGCATTGGTACGTGTCGAAGCTTCAGGAGGCGGGCGTGGCCCTTCCAGTAGAGACCGATAAAGTAGCGATCTCTTTGGCCGCGCAAGCCCGCATGGTTCCATTCGGGAATTCGTGATCGCCCCCCGGTCCGCGTTCACCGGTTGGTCCCATTCCTCATTTGGAAGCCGTGAATTGACCCTCGACCCAGTAGGTCAGGTGCCCCCGACCCGTCGGCGCGTTTTCCCACATGAGCGAGACGGGCCCATCGGCGACGTGCGTGTATTGGCCTCGCTGCGCCGAGGCATGAAGCCGTCGTTCCTCCACTACGTTGGAGCCGCTGTGCCAGTGGATGTTGAACGCGATCTCGCGCCCGGTCGGTTGCACCGACCATTCGTAATCGATGGTGTCGCCGCGTCGCATGCCGAGATTCAACTCGACCACGTTGCGCGCAGGATCGAGGGCCTCCGAGCCTGCGATTCGATCCCAAGGGACAATTGGCGCATCTGGCTCCGTGCATCCCGCCAGCGGCGTCACGAGGGCCAGGATGAAACCTACGCCCAGATACGAAGCGTTGAGCCCCGATCCTAGGCCCATGGCGGGGTACCAACGGGGTCGTCATCCGTCGCCGACACGCGGTCGGCAACGGATGGGACCGGAGGAGTGCGGGCGAGAAGGTTCGCGAGTCCCTCCGCGGGGTGGTACCGGCGGACCTTGGGTCCCTTCAGCTCGGTGACGAGGCCGGCCGCGACCAGGAGGTTCATTTGGCGTCGGAAGACCTTGCGCGTCATGCCGAGCGTTTCCAGGAGCTCCCGTTGCAGGGAGCCGGGTTTGTCGACGATGGCCAAACCGATCCGCTTGGCGGGATCGACCTGAAGGAGGGCGAGTCGCTCGTGGTTTTCGTCGCCGGCGCCGGTTGCGAAGAACGCCCGTGCCCGACCCGCAGGCAGGGAGTTGACGATGCCCGCGCGCGAAAGCAGGTACAGGTGGTGTTGCGCGGTGCCCCAGGCGATCTGCGTGTTGCGGCAGATCGACGTGATGGAACTTCCTGGCTGCGTGCGCAGGAAGCGGACGATGAGGCGCCGGACGGCTTGGCGTACAAGGTTCGCCTTCTTGGTCGGCCGGTAGCTGGCCAGGCCGACGGCGAAGACGAAAATCAGGATGGACGCCATCCGTTTACCCTCCTGGCCGGTGGTGCTGCCCGCGGTGCGTCGACGGCCGAAGACGGCCCGCCTGCCCCACCAGCCACCACAATGTCCGTCACCCGTACGCGATGTCCATCGAAACCACCGTTCCCTTCGCAACCACGCGGGTCTGCGGCCCGGATAACCCGTTGCTCCTTGGATTGTCAGCAAGGACTGAAAACGTGGGATCGGCCTCGAGCTGGTGGCGGAAGTCGGGATCCGTGGCGGCGACCTGCGACCAGTGTCGGGCCTTGGCGACTTTCTTCAACTTAACATATGCCAAGCAGAGCAAGAATGCGAGGCCCGGGGCCTGTGCGATGCGCGTTGCCGGCGCTTCTAGGTCCTTGACGAGGCGTGTATATTTTTTTTGTTGCAAGAGGCTTGCGCCGTGGATGAACCACGCGTCCACGTGGTCCGGTTGCGCGCGCAACGTCTTGGTCGTCCACGCGCGGGCTTCCTCAGGGCGGCCTTCGACGAGTGCGGCTTCGGCGAGACGCAAGTTCGTGGTGACGCCGGTTTGGGCCCTCTGTTGTCGTACCTTTCGTGCCAGGTAGGCGAGGACGGGAACCCCGATGAGCGCGCCCGTTGCGAGCCAGACCCACGGTTGCCAATCGTGGGATCGCGGCGCGTTGACGTTCGAGGCGGCTTGGTGCGCCGGACCCGAGGAAGTCTCCGGCAGGAGCTGTTCCGTAGGTAGGGGCAGGCGGGCGGACGGTGTCAGGGCGGTCGTAACGGAGGTGGCTGTCACGTGTGCGGCCAACTCGTTGGGGGCTTCGGGCATCGGTTCGACGGAAACGTGGACAAGACCTGCGAGGCGGATGGTTTTGTTGCCGGTTTGGAATGAGTGCGTTTCGGATTCGAAGTATGCTTGGGTCGCGTCGAAGACGACGTCTCCGTCGGTTTCGGTACTCAGAATTGGTGCGGCGATGTCCGCCGCTCCTTCCCATCCGGAGATGGTCAGTTCGGCGCCGGCCAATTGTAGCCAGATGTACTGTGCATGGTCCTCGCGGGCAACGCCGCGTGGGTGTGCTTGCGGCGCTTGGACGTTTTCATCCCATTGGCCAGACCGGTGGGATTCGAAGGTGCCGTTCGGTAGCGTCAGGTTCGTGATCGCGGACCAGGTGTACAGCGTGAAATCTCCGCGGATGGTGACGATGTTTGCCGTTTGAAAAGAGGCGGTGGGAGCGCCCCGTCGGATTGGGTGCTCGCCGGTGCGTGGCATGCCCACCGAGACCGAGTCGGGCTGGCGGGCATCGGGCCCCGCCCACCATGGTTCCCCGGGGGACGGCCGCACATCCGTCGCGGGGGCGCCGGTGACGTTTACCGTGGCGCCGTCACCTACGATCAGAAAATTGACGTTTGGGTCCCACCCTTCGATGGAAATTGAGGGATCGTTGTGAGTGACGTTGCCCTCGTCGGTGCCACCACCCGTACCGATGAGCCCGGATTCTCCGTCCGGACCCCACAGCAGGCTTTGACCCGATGCGTGTTTCCAGGAGACGGTGGCGGTTTCGGCGACCAGCGTCGCGAACGTCGCGTTTGCAAGCTCAGGCCAGAAACGCATGGCATCGAAATCAGAAGCGACGATGCTGGTGGGGCCGTCCGTAGTCAGGACGGTCACCGACGCGTCGCCGTTTAGGGTCGCCGCTTGGACCGCTGCGGCCGCGGAGAAGATCAGAATGGTGGATACGATCGCCGCGGCAGCGACGTAAGAAGTCACGTTTGATTTGATCGCACGGGTCTGGGGCATGGACTTCAGCCGGGAGGACACTGGCAGCCCGGACTCACACAGACGCAGTTCAGCGGAAGACATTGCGGGAAATCCGCATCGTAGACTTTGACGCATTCTCCAAACGAGGTCGCAACGATGGTGGGTCCCCGACTTGATCCTGGCGCACCGTCGGCGATGATTGGGGCTGAAACCAAGCCAATCAAGAGCAGAATGAGAACCCCGCCAAACCAGGTTTCGGCACGAATTGAAGGCAACCCACGCACCGTGCCAGGGGGACCGTTGCCACGCCTTTACCGTTTCTAGATACGTCGGATACGCATTTATGAACGCTCGTGTGCTCTGCTGTTATCCGTTAAGGGGCCGAAGGAGCCGGAAAGGAACTGGTCCGGGGGGTGCGCTAACCGAAACGGCAGCGTGGTTGTTGCTTTCCGGCCCCTTCTGAGGTGGTGCACGTGGGGGCGCGTAGATGATTGTTCTGGACGCCTGGGAAACGCTGTCGTGCCGAGCTTAGGTTCACGCGGCACCCACTGATAACCAAGTGGGGCTTGTTTGTATCTCAGAGGGCCCGGCCCCGCGGGGGCGGATTTTTGGAGTCTTCGTTACTTCTGCTAATCGTTGGGAGCCATGCCGTGACTGCTGTGCCGTATCCTTGGGTGCCCGCCGACAGACCTCCTTAATCCGCGCCAGATGCCGGAGGTGGGGCAATCAACGAGTAACGTGGTCGCGTCCCCGCCTTGGCCTCAACAAGGCCAGCTTTCGCCAAGTCTCGAAGATTCTTCAAGACCGTTTTTCGTGTCATTCCCAGGTTGCGGCACACGTCTCCGAGCCGCAGCGACGACTGATGACGTAGCAGCTCAATGATCCGGCGATTCTGTGGCTGACGTGCAAGCACAAGGCAAATTACGCTTTCCCGTTCCACTCCCCGAACATAGAAATGGGCCTGCCGGCCAATCCGGATTTTCTCGACCCTTTTCTTTCCGACTAGGTTCGACAAGTGGTATTGAATGCTGCCCCATGCGCCTCCGACGATCGCGACGAGTTGCGTCGCCGTAATGCCGGGGTTAGCCTTGATCTCACCGAAAATCGCTTGGGCGCGCTGCGACAGGGATGCGGGAGGCTTGCGCTGGACGTTCGAAGGCGACCGGCTCGGAGCTCCCGAAAGGCCTTCGGCTGGCTCGACGCGCCGCGGCTGAGCGGAGGTCGCGGTGCCGGTGTTTTCAGCCCAGTCGGCGGCTCCAGAGTAGGTGAAGGCGCCGACGTCCACGCTTTCATGGCGAATCCGGAACCGGGGATACTACTTGTCTGCGCTTACTCTTCCATGCTACACGACCGCATGGAACCCCGGACGCGCAAGTCCCCCGCTCGATTTGCGTATCCGAACCATCCGGAAATGGGAATACCATGGTTGGCGGCTTTTGGACCGCCGTGACGTACGGGGAACCACGTCAGCCGTGCAAGGGCGGGACCCGGTCGAACCGCAAACCGTTCACCCAGCCAAGAGGATGTTTGACTTGCGTTTCACCAAGAAAATCATGCCCGGCGGCGTGATTACAATGCCTCGGAACGTGCGTGAAGCCCTGGACATCGACGTGGGAGACTTCGTCGAACTTGAGGTCGTCGGAGTTGCTCGCAGACGTGAACGAGTTTGAACCGGGGCCTTCAACGAGCCGTCGCGGTGGTGGCGTATACGCCGAGCCCCGAGTCGCAAACGACAGGAGCCGCGAGAAAAACCACCACGAGTTCGGCCCGTCGGCGCGAGAACTATTATACGCGCCGCCACACTCGATGGAACGGCGCTCCCCACGGCGCCGAAAGGATGGGTCGCAGGGTGGAAATCTCAGAGCTACGCAGGATCTTTGAGCGAGGCCGACCGATCCTGTTCCTTGGCGCCGGCCCCAGCATGGCCCAAGACGGCCCCTCCGGCCCGCAGCTGGCGACCAAGATCCGGAATCGATTCGGCGCAACCGGCGATGATTTCTTAGCCGTCTGCAACGACGTAATCAGGTACAAGGGAAAACGAGCCGAGCTCGAACAGTTCATACACGACGAGCTTGGCCACCTCCCCGTCTCCCGCGATTTCCTTGAACTACTCGCTCTCCCCTGGGAATTCGTCCTGACGACCAACTATGACCTGTTGCCGAACGCCGCCTCGGGCCTCCTCCTTGAAGGAGGCAAACGGATCAGCCTCCACGACGGACGCGAGCACGCTTCCCGCCGCGATCCACACCGGCTGCACGTATTCAAGATCCTTGGAAGCTGCGACCGCCGCCACCCAGACACCGGATTCATGCAGTTATCCTCCACAGATTTCCGGATGCACTACGACAGTCGCCGGCCCTACATGCAGCAGTTGCGAGCGGCCCTCGGCGGTCGCGACCTCGTCCTCTTAGGAACCTCCCTGGGGGACGAACTCATCTTCGACTTCTACGACGAGATGCTGGGCGAACCGGGACCAAAGCCTGAGTCGCAGACGTTCCTGGTCAACCCGACCCCACTCGAAGGCCGCGCCAAGACGCGGTCGGACCAGCTGGGAATCATCTACGTCGAAGGATCCCTACGGACGCTGGTGGAATCCCTAAAAGACCTAAAGGGCCAAACGACGCGCCCAGAGGGCCGGCTCATCGCGGCCCGGGGAAAACGCTTCAGGATCTCGACTGAACTGGAAGACGGCGCGCCCTATGCTGGACGCTTCATCGACGCTCTGCAACCGGGCACCGTATTCGGGCGCAAGGACGAATTCTACAAACGCTCAGCGTACTCCAAGGAGGCCTTCGACCAGCATTGGGATTTCCAACGCGAGGTACGAATCCTCGGCACCAAGCAGGCCGATGCGCGGCTCTCGCTAAAACAAGTCCGAGACCGCCTGCACGACGCGCGCGGTGAGGTACCAGCCGCATTCGCGCTCCTCGGAGGCCCGGGATCCGCCAAAACCATGTCCGCGCTCCGGATCATCCACGACTGGGCCGCGATGGGGGACTGGGCCCTCCTCATCGATTCCAAGGTCGACTGGTTCGCCCCTGAGACCACCGCCGACTTCGTCGAAAAGATCTACCGCGAGTACCTCGAGTTCTGCGATCGCGAAAAGAGCCTGGCACAGCCGCCCAGCCTCTTGGTCGTCCTCGACAATTGCGCAGACCGCATGGAGACCGTCCGGGCACTGGCCAGCAAGCTCCGACGAGCGCAGATCAAGAACCTCGTCTTTTTGGTCACAGGACATAGGAGTGAATTCGCCCAAGCCGAAGAGGCGAGCTTCAACGCGGTGTTCGAACTCGCCGCCCATGTGTCCGAGACGGAGATCCAGGCATTCCGCGACTTTGTATCCAAGACCTTCCCCGAGGTCAAGGAAGCGTTCGTCAACACGATTCTCCAAGACGTGGAAGCCAGCACGTTCTGGGGAATGCTCTACATGGTCATCACATCCACGCAAGAGCCGCTCGAGCTCACCGTCCTAAAACTGTACGACCAACTCCCAACTTGGACTCAGGATCTCCTAGCCACGGTCGCCACCTTCCAGGATCTGCGCCTGCCCGCGCCCGAACAAATGTTGCTAAGAAAATACGAAGACCTGACGCTGCGACACATGGTACACGAGATCGAAGAAGGCGTGCTGGTCGACCTCGTCCTACGTCACCAAGACAACACGGTCCCGACCCTCGCCTGCTTGAACAACACCATCGCCCACCTCATCTACGAAAAAAAGGTGCGCCCCAAGCACGCCCGCCACAGCGACATCCTAGTCCGGGCCATCGGTCTGGCGATCCGCGGGACCGACGAGGCGGAATACCTGCAGGACAAGTTCATCGAACGACTCTCCCAAGAGCGTTCGAACACGCTCAACAGGGACGAAGCGGAAAGGATCCTTCGTGCTGTGGCACAGCAATTCCAGAACCGGCCCATCTACCACCACCACGCGAAATCCCTAGTCCGGATCGGCAAGTTCGAAGACGCCGAACGCGAGCTCATACGAGCACAACGAGACCTGCTCGCTTCAGAACGAATCGAGAACATCCACCATTCCTTCGGCGAACTCTACTACAAGTGGGCCCGCGCCAACGTAGACAAGGACCGGGAGTTGGCACGCCAGATGGCCGCCAAGGCCCGTGAAAGCTACCGCACAGCAAAGGCCGGCGGACCCCACTACTCAGCGCACGGAATCGCCAAACTGATGCTCGTCGAAGCACGACTCATGGACACGGACACCGAACGCAAAGGACGACTGCTGGAAGCGCTACGCGAATGCGACCTCGGACGCGCGATGTCCCGCGGAAGAATCGATAAGGAAATGTTTGGCGAAACCCGGGCGGACATCCTACGCACGCTTGCCGAACTAGCGTTCACCATCGAGGAGGCCCGCGATTTTGCGCGTCGTCACCGGACGGGGCAAGGCTTTGTCGTCCTCCTCGAGAACCAATTGGGTCGAGCCGATTTGGGCGCATACGCGGACGTGGCCGGCGCCCTGCAGACGGTCAACGAAGG
This sequence comes from uncultured Halobacteriales archaeon, assembly GCA_964408365.1. GTDB lineage: Archaea > Thermoplasmatota > E2 > JACPAO01 > JACPAO01 > JACPAO01. The sequence goes on from CAYOZB010000011.1 coordinate 26,422, forward strand.
CCTCACCTTCGCGGCCGACGATCCGGCCCTCAACCTGTGGAAAGCGCGCCTGCTTTTCTTACTAGATGAGCGAGAAGTTGACCAGATCCTTCGCGCCCTCAAGAAGCATGGCGGACTTCTATCCAAGACATCCGAAATGCTGTTCGAGGCCAAAGTCGTTGGATCGAACGGCCACCTCCATCAGGCCGCGACGCTCATCAACAACGCAGCCCGAATCTCCCCCGATCCGCTCCTCTCAATCGACCATACTACGGAGGACTATCTTCGAAGCCATGGACGCATCGCCACCTTCCGGGTCATCGTTTCCAAATCGAAAAGGCCCGTAATCCAGTGCACGAACGGAGAAGAATTCGAAACCTCAGCCAATGCTGGTGACATCCTAAGGATGATCGTCACGGTTCGTGGACTTCTACCGGAAATCCTCGCAGCGCAGCCGTCGATTGTAGGATTTGCGTAGCCATTCGGAGCGATTGCCGAGCGTTGCCTAGCGACACAAACCTCACCAGCTGACACGGCACCACAGGCAGACTGAGACGGGTTCCACTCTTGGGAAAGGATTAGCAAAGCCGGCATTTTGGTTTTGCCGACGGGGTGTCAGCAAGTGGCATGCGGAAGCTCGGTCGAGACCTGTCGATTCGTCTTGAAGATTTATCCGCTATGGCCGGAAACGACACGCTTCTTGGTAATTGCTAGATTCTTTGCATCGACATGGACGATACGCGGCAAGTGGCGTTTGGCCTCGTCCTCCGAGTAGGTGGCGTAGGTGAGGACGATGACGAGGTCGCCCGGCTGCACAAGCCGCGCCGCGGCCCCGTTGACCTGGACCACGCCCTTGCCGCCTTGGATTGCGTAGGTCTCGAAGCGGGCGCCCGTGTTCACGTTGGCGACCGTCACCTGCTCGTGCACCCGGATGTCGGCCGCCTCGAGGAGAGCCTTGTCGATGCTGATGCTCCCCTCGTAACCGAGGTCGGCGGCCGTGACGGTCGCCCGGTGGACCTTGGACTTCAGAAGGATGCGGTGCATGGTGCGCCGCCCCAGTCTGGCGCGCCGGAAAAAGCTGGCGGGATCCGGGCTGTCACGCCAGGCAACGGCCTCGCCGGAGCACGGCCGGGGATTGAAACCCTACCGCGTTGAGACTCTTGATGCGCACGCAACGCTGATCGACTGGCATTACCACGACCAGGAATTGGTCACCGCGGGACCATTCGAAGCGGGCCCAACCGAGACGCAATATGATTAAAGGCCGGCCCACTCGTCGAAGCGGCCAGGGACCCGCCCAACAGAGATCCCTGTGAGTCGGCGGTATTGAAGAGGTCGCGGCGATGTTCCAGTGGGTTCGGCTCAACTACCGCCTACGCCACCTTGTCGTCGCGGGCATCCTGTTTGCGGCAGGCATCGTGGTCACGGCCCATGGCGTAGGCGAATACCGGACGCACGCCACCCCGTTCGGGGCCGCCGAACCGTTAACACCCGCCTCGGAAACCCTCTTCATGGCCTTCGGGGCCGCCGACCGCGTCGTCTACATGAGCGTCCCCGGACGCACCTCGATCGCAGGCATCTTCGAGACGCGAAGGCCCTCCAACGATACGCTCGTGCACATGATCGACCTTCGATCCGGCGTGGAAACATCGCTCCCCGAGCCAGCGGCATCCTCCGTCCTTGTCATGGCCTTCGGCGCAGGATCGAGCGCCCAGTCCGGCGACCGCTTCCTGGTCTCAAACGGGGTCCTCCACCTCCATGATATGCGGCTGGCTGAGGGAGGCTGGAACCGGTCGTTCCTACCACAGGCCATCGGCGATCTTCTCGTTGCCGGGACCGACGACAACCAAACGACCCTGCATGCGTTCGCGGTGGAGGAGCCGGGCAGTCTGGTCGCGCAGCAGAGCATCGTGGAGTTCGAGGAATCGTGCACACACCACGGCGCCCGGGTGCACGCGACGAGTGGCGCTCTGGTCCTTTTCTCGCACGCCGACTGCGGGGACCAAATCGAGCGCGTCTGGCGCGTCTGGGACGTGCACGCCGGCACTACGCAACAGGTCTCCTTCGGCTCCGGCAGCGTCCTATCGGGCGGCTTCTTCCAAGGCGATGCGGTCGTCGCCACGGGCGAATACTTTGCCGCCCTCGTGGATCTCTCGGAGGGGGTGCGGCTTCGCGTCCTCTCGGCACGGACCTTGCAGCCCGTTCTCGAAATCGACGTGACCGTATCCGGCGATTGGCGCTGGGGCGAACTGTCGATGGAAGGCGAACGGTGGGCGGCGAGCCTGAGCCGGCTCAAGCCCGACACGTTCCTGGAATTCGAGCAGGTGCGCGTGGTGGGCACCATGGACGGCGACATCCTGGGCCGCGCGGAAGAGCCGGCATTCCTCTTCGCGTCACCCTTGGCGTTGGCAGGAGACCGCGTGGTGTTCGGCCGCGGCGACGTCCTGTGGATCGCGACGCCTGGCACAAGACCGATGGTCCCACTCCTCACCATGTTGGGCGGCGTCTTCGTCGCGGCTGCGGCGCTGGCTTGGCCCTTCCTCATGCAATGGCGGCTCGGTCGCCGCGCCCGGCAAGGCTTCACGATGTGCCTGCAGTGCGGCACCAGGCGGCAAGGGGCGCTGGCCTTCTGCCTCAATTGTGGATGGAAGCCCAGCATCTAATGCGGCCCGCCAACTCAGCTGCGGTCTCGTGGGGCGTGCCAGTCGGGAATGGCGCGGCGCATGAACTCATCGAATAAGGGAACCGTGAAAGCCGTTTCCCCGTGGGCCGGACTCCAAACCATCCCTTTCCGGATGAGTCCGCTTCGCAGGGGACCGGTGCTCTCGACCGACCGCCCGAGCGCGTCAGCGATGGCACCGGAGCGGTGAGGGCCCGCCCCGAGCTCCGCCATCGCGCGCAAGTAGTCCTGCTCCCGCGGGGTGAGCCGGTCGAACCGTACGCGGAAGAAACTCGCGTCCAACGCAGCGGTGGCTGATTGACTGGCTGCCATCACATCATGCCCGGCTATTGGGGATTGTTTCGCCACGCTCCAGGCATGCTTGCCCCATTCTTGGAGGAAATAGGGATATCCCTTGGTCACTCCGACGATGCTGTCCAAGGCCTCGGCGTCAATCTCCGCCCCTTCACTCTGGATCGGCTGCCGTATGGCCTGTCTGGCCGCAGCCGCGGCCAGCGGCCCCAGTGACGGAAAATCAAAAAGGCGCTCAGCGTACGATTTCGCTTCGCCGGACAACGCGGCCACCTGGGGCAGCCCGGCTCCGAACAACACGACGGGCAGGCCCTTTTGGGTGATTGCGTGGAACGCCACAATCAAGGCCCGCAAGTCCTCCTCGCTGAGGTATTGGACCTCATCGACAAGGACGGCGACGCTGGAATCCGCAGCCTTGGCCGCCTGGCCAATCGTCACGAGCAAGGCGGGAAGATCCACCTCGAGATTCCCACTGTCGGCCACGAGCGGCTCGCTCACGGCGATACTGACTTCTCCAATCGAGACTTTGAAGGCGCTCGCGAAACCGCGCAGTGCCCCAACTGCACGGGACACGAACTCCTTCGCCTTCTCCACGCGGTCCAGCCGTAGCAACGTGCCTTTGAGCGCCGGCGCCAAGTATTCGGCGAGTCGTTGGCCCTCGGGCGCCTCCAGCATGACGACGTGATACCCAATCTCTTCGGCCATCTGCCCGATCTTGTTCAACAGGACCGTTTTCCCGACGCCGCGAAGGCCGAGGAGCATCTGGCCCTTCTCGGGGCGGCCCGCACGGATTCTGTGCAGGGCAATCCTGGCCGCCTCGAGGATCTCATCGCGGCCGGCAAGTTCTGGCGGTGGGGCTCCCGCCCCGGGAGAGAACGGGTTCCGTAGGGGGTCCATAGGGTCTGCCTCCAGGGGCCAGAGTTGAGACACCTATCGCCGTCTTATGCGTCTATCCTGAGCCCCAAAGGTGCAATTGGAGCAATCTTTCCCAATCTTATCAAACTATCCTTGCCTGCTGTGCGGCACGAAGTCCTTGGGCGGGGCCGCCCCGAGGCGTGCCCAGCAACACTGCGACGTGACCATCCGCTTTCCAGGAATCGCCTGTCAGGTGAGTCTGCGCCTAATGCGTGGCCAAACAGCGCTGGCGCCGGCCGCCCCGACGACGGTTACCACGGTCGCGATTGGATTTAGGCCCAACGGCAGTGCGTCGTCGACTTCTGCCTCGACTATAGTTGCGACACCGTCCGAAATCCTTTCCGGGTCCGCTTGAGCGGCCCCGAAGCCGAGCTGCAACCATCCGGGCGCCACCGTGATTAGGGCGAGTCCGCCGAGAATGGCGTAAGTTCGTTTCTTTGAAGCGGCGACCCCAAAGAACCGCAAGACGGCGACAACCATCGGCACCAAGTCGAGCGTCTTTCCCATCCTGAGAGGTCTAAGACGCGTTGGGCAGCATGAATGTTTCTGATCCGCGTGCAGTTGACGAGGCGCCTACTGGGTCGGCCACTGTTGCGGAGGTTGCGAGCTTGCGCGGAATTTGCAGCTCGGCGCTTCACGGTCCCGCCTAACGGAAAAGGGCATCCACCAGCTGAAGTAGCGTCCCAACTGCCACCAGCAACGCTCCGACACCCGGCGCCGAATCTTTTAGACCGGTGAGGTTGGCGAGCTTGCGGCCGACATACCAGCCCGCTCCCACGATCGGGAGGCCAACAGCCAGCGCCGCCAGGCCCAGGCCAAAGTACAGGGTCCATACGAGGAAACCGAATGTGCCTGGCAACAGCAACAGAATCCTTCGGAACGGGTGCGGACCGTCGCGGCGCAGCAAAAAGTAGGTGCTAGCGAGCAGACCCAGCAATCCCAGCCAAAAAGCGACCGTGAACTGAATTCTCGCCTGTGTATCCGTAACCTCGGGGCCCGCATTCTCGAAAGGCAGCCCCGAATATGCAATCGCGAATCCGAGGGCGCTGCCAAAGATTGTAGCGAAGAAGAACCAGCCCACCAGCACCGGCTCCTCGCGGGCGGCAACCGCCGGTTGCCGGATAAAATCAAACGGCAGGTTCAACGCGCGAATCCACGTTCGCTTAACATTGGGCCGAAGGAACGAACCCGCAAGCAAAACCGCGCCGATGAAAGACAAGACCAAGCCCGCCTGGACCAAGATTGCTGCCATTCCAGGCAATCTACGGCCTTGAAAGGATTTAGACTGCTATGACGGCCGCCCGAGTTCGCGTTTCCATGACGACGAGTGAAGTATGGAGGCGCACCGTTATCGGTAGCGATGCCGCAGCCATGGGAATGGGGAATTCTGTTGGAACTCATCGGGTTCCCGATGTTCGAAATCGAGGGTCTGCTCTTAATTTTCGGGAAGGGGTGGCGGGGTCGGGCCTTGGGTCTTCGTGATCCCGTTCGTGCGGATCATGCGGCGGCAACGATTCCGGAACGATTCCGGATGGGAACCATGCTGGAGTCGTCTTCCTGCTAACCGGTGCCGTTGCGGCGTTTGACCCGTTCGGGGCTCTGTTCGAAACCCACGCCGTGCATTGGGGCGGCGAAGGGACGAAGTGGTGTTACTGGTTCGGCGTGGCTTCAGCCGCCGCGGGGTTCATTCGTTCGCCTTCAATCTGGGATGCAAAACGGATTCGTGGAAAGTGGCGGCCGTAAGCGGTCGCTTGGGGGGAAACGCCAAGGGTTCAGGATTTTCCTTTTACAACAGGAGGTAGAGCTCCTCGCAATCCTTTGGTTAGATTACTGGGGCCGGGACCTTTTGCTCTGCCCAAACGCGGGCGAGCTCTGCAGGGCCCAATACTTCTTCTGGGACTCGGCGGCCCGCGGTGATCATAGGGCGCGACTGTTCGCGCTGGCGCGGATCAAGGAATCGCAGCGCGTCCTCGGCGGTGGTCGCCTCGAGCGGTTCCTCTGCATAGGTCCAACCGAGTGGCTGTCCGAAGGCACTTCGCTGGTCGAGCATGAGTTGGTGGAGCTCGCCCGCTGGTTCCACTTTTGGCAATCCTGCCGCTGCTGCTGCCGCTTGGGCGCGCAACGCGATCGACAGCCCGGGCAAATCGAGGTCTCCCACGTAATGGATGTGCGTCACCGCCGGGTCGATGGTCTTCAGGTAGGCGATTGACTTTGTGACGCTGTTGCCTCCGCCGCACGCCACGATGCCATAGCGCGGATCCGGGATTTTTGCAAGGACTTCGCGGGCGACATGAAAGGGGCCTGGATTTTCAAAGATGAGAACTCGGGAACTCTTGCCCACCCTGTGCCATGGAAGGGGGAGTGTTTCGCGGTCGCAGTTAAGGTCTTCCAGGCGGAGCCGGTTGGCGGCGAAGAGGCTCGTGCCGAGAAGAGATTCCAGTTCCTTTTCGTTCGCCGTAAGTTGCAGACTCCGATACTTGAAGGGGACGCGCTGCGCCAACGATTGATCGATGAGTGCCTCGTTCAGGCGTCGCATGAACGCTTCCTGGTTAGCCGGAAGTTTCGGAAGGTCCAGGACCCAGGCGATCCGTGGATGCCACGCGACACGTTTCCAATCCGTCGACGGCGGGGCCTTTGGCGCGCGTACGAGGTCGACGCTTAACGGGACGGCGGGGCTTTGTGTGCGATCCCAGCGGTCGCCGCGGGTGGCCGGTAGTCGAATTTGATTGGCACGTTCCAGCAACGTTAGGGCGCTAGTGAACATGGCGCGTTGGTCGCGCGCGGGGCGATCGGGAAAGGCCCGGGCAAAAGCCTGCCAGAGTTGTTTTTGATTGACCCGGGTGCCTTTGGCTTCGTGCAGTAGGTCACCGAACTTCTTGAGCCGGCCCGGGTCGATGTCAACGGACATTCTTCACCGTGACCACGTCTGCGGTCTTCCCAAGATTGACGGCCTCCAGGTCGGTTGACTGCAGCTCGACGAAATTGTGGCCGCTGTTCCGGTCGACGACATCGTTCTTGAGTTGGATGATCCGGGGGAAGGGCGCAATCGCTTCTTCGTCCAAGATTCCAGTCGTATAGATGAGTTGAACGTTGAGGGCCTGTGCGACGGCGAGTTGCAATTCGACGAACTTTCGTCGGCTAGCGGAGCCAAGTGGGTTGTCGAGGATGCAGGTGGTGCGGGGTCGGGTTCGCCCGCGTTGGCGGCTGCGCACCTGGGCGAGAGTACAGTAGAGGAGAATTGCGGACGTGATGCGTTCGCCGCCACTGGATTTGCCCAGCTCCTCGATGTTGACCCACCTGAGCCCGCCGGTCGGATCGGGGAACAGGATTCGTACTGTGATTGGATGGCCCAATTGTCGGACCGCTCGCTTGATGAGGTCGGGACCGGCGGGGATGTTGGGGTCCTTCGTAAGGTCGTCGATGAGTTGCCCGATTCGGTCGCGTTGCGTCGCGGTGTCGTCGGGCTCGCTCGTCGTGATTTTCAAGAATTGGGCACCAGCGAACTGGGGTACATTTCGCGGGATGTGGGATTGGTTCGTTGCGTCACGCAAGATCTGGAGGCCGTCTTCGGCAAGGCCGAGGACCTCGTTGACGAGGATGTTGCGGTGCTTATCGGCGCTCGCGATGAGCCCGTCGATGATGTTGATGCGGGTCGTGAGTTCGCCAATCAAGTGAGGAACGCGTTCTTCGAGATCGGCCTCACTGTAGCGAGGCAATTGTTGGGCAATCTTGTTTTCGAGAGGCGCAAACTCTTTGTGTTCCGCGACTCGACGGACCTCGCCGAAGTGTTTGGTACGGTCCGCATCAAGCCTGCGTTTGTCGACGCGCAGCTGACCAAGTCGCTTGTTGGCGGCCTCACGCCGAATTCGAATCACCTCGTCCGTCTCCGGAGCCAACCATGGCAACGGGGTCAGGGAGAAGTCTCGGTCGAGGATTTCCTTTACACCATCTTGGGCGCTCACCACGGTGGCGGCTTCCGCTTCCAGGACGGTTTTCTGTGAACGGAATCGTTCAGCGTGTTCCGTGTGGGTTCGCGCAAGAAGGTGCAGACGTTTCGATTCTGCATCCTGGGTCTCTGCGTGGGTGCGCGCGACCTTAGCCTGCTGGTCGGCGTCTTCGGGCGAGGCCGGAGTTTCGGTTGGGTCGACGAGGGGACCCGTTTCCTTGCTTTCCTCGAGGACTGCCCCGAGTTCGTCTTGATGCTTTCCAATCGCCATTGATATGCGGCCGAGCCCGCTACGTAGCTCGTGCGCGTCGTGGTCCGCTTGGAGCGCCAGCTGCTCGACGGTGGCAGGATCAGGGTCTGGAAGTTGGCGCAGATGGTCTTCAACATCGGCCAACGTGAAGTTCCGCAGTAAGGCCCTTGCCCGCTCGCGGCGTTGCTGGGCGTCGTGATTCTCGCTCTTGATGAGTTGTTGAATGCCTTCGGCGTCCACTTTGGTCTCGTACATGACACGAGCGTCAGTGTAGGTGGACCGGAGCGTGTTGGTTGGACCTGGCGTCGCCAATGGTTTAACCTCCGGGAGGTAGTCGATGCGATTGAGTTCGGTCTCCGCGACGGCAGCTTGTTGCCCTACGACTCCGCCCTTTTGAGATGACGTGAGAGCGTCCGCGTCCAATTGGGTGCTTTCCTGGTCCAGGCGCGCGCGAGTCTCGTTAAAGGTCGTGATGGCGGCCTCGTTCGCTTGCACCGTGTCGGTCCACTCGATCAGATGTTGCCCGTACTGGGTCTGGAATCGGCCGAGTTCTTCCGCCCTGCTCTGAAGGTGTGATCGGCTCGAGGACGTGTCGTCGCGGCTCTGGCGTGTCGTCGTGATGCGGCCGCTAGTGGTTGCAAGGTGTGTGTTCGTGTCGGCGACTTTCCGATCCAGGCCGGCTTGTTCCTCCGCGGCGCCGCGCATCAGCTCTCGTTGTCGCGCGAAGTACCCGGCGGGGTAGTTTTCTCTGAATACGGAGAGCTGGGTTTTGGTTTTCTCTAGGTCGCCGCGTTCATTCCTAAGTTCCCGAATCTTGCTTGCGCGTTCGGTCTGCTGCTTGTCGAGTTTGCCGAGTTCTTCTTGGCCGGCCTGGATGTCGAAATGGGCGTTCGTGCGGGGCCCGAGCACGAAGAACGGCCCATCACGAGATTCGAGAAGAACGCTTTGGGGGGCAATGGCGACCGGGGTGTCGGGGGTGAGCGTCAAATCGGCCAGCAGGTGTTTCGCCTTTTCGAAATCCGCGTCGCGCACAACGATCCCCATTGCAATGTGGGGCGCTGCCGTGACGAAGCGGCGTCGGGCTTCGATATCGTTCGGCGCGGCGATCGCGTCCATGGCGAGCCACCCCGAAGCCACGCCCGGCAACCGTTCTTGAAGGAATTGCAGGATCGCCTCGGCTTCGGGCGTCGGAGGCAGGCGTTGGGTCTGGCGAAGGTGGCGAAGCGTCCGTATCTCGGAGATTTCGTCCAACTGGGCCTTGATGAGGCGGTCCGTGCATTCGCTGATGGCATTGTCGAGTTGGGCGGTCGACGCGTCGCTGAGCGTGTCAGGGTCGAAGGACGGAACCTCGAGGATGCGGCGGAGGGTCGCGTTTGACTGCAAGAGTCCGTGCGCCGCGTCGGCCTTGGCTAGGTCGGCGCCGTACTGTTGCAGGCGAGCCTCGGCCAGGGTGGCGTTTTTTCTCAATTTGAGGAGTTCGTCGCGGTCGCGTCCTTCCTCGATGGCCAGTTTCTTCAACTCGGTTTCGAGTTCGCCAATGGTTGCTTCGGCGTTGGCGATTAGTTGTGCATGGCGTTTCAACGAATCCTCGATTGTTTCTCCGATATTCAGGATGCCGTCGGTGATGAATCGTTGATGATTCTGCCCGGCTTGGGCGATCTTTTCACGCAAACCTCGCGTCTCGACCCGTAGGGTGGCGGCCTGCGTCTTGGCTTCTGCCGCTTCTTGTGCTTTAGCGCGAGCAGCGGATCGGAGGGCCGCGGCAGATTCGTGGAGCTCCTTTTCTTTGGCGCGCAAGAGATCCACGTCTTGTTGGAGCGCCGCGTAGAAGTCGATCGCGACACGCTGAAGGGCCTCTAGTAAGGGGCGTGCGTCGACCTGCTTGGCTTTCAGGTCGTCTGCGTAGCGACGGGCCCGGTTCTCGTGTTTCCATGCGTGCGCCAGAGGAGCGCCGGCAATGAGCAACGCGTGATTTCGTTGCGCCCTCTCACTCCTCTTCTTCGTCTCCTCCTGCTCTGTCGCCAGGGTGGCGACCCGGCTGTCGGCGGCAAATCGGCGCAGCGACCAAGAGGTTCGCCGGAGCTCCAGCGCTGCATTGGCTTTGCTAGTGGCATCCGTGAAGGCAGTCGTCGCGTCGGCGTCGGCTTGGTCGATGCTCTTTTGCAGTGAGTTTTGCCGTTGCGCGACGTGCTCTTGAAGGTGTTTGAGCTCGTCGTGTAATTGGGCGGCATCCCGGTAGACGTTCTGCCTGGTCGACCAGGTTTCCTGAAGAGGACCAAGTTTTTCTTTCAGCGCGGTGAGCAGCTTCTTCTCCGGTTCGAGTTGGTGGAGTCGTTCTTTGAGGCTGCTGCGGAACTTGCTGATATTCTCGGTGACCTTGTCCGCGAGGTCTGTTTTTGCGGCCAGGTCGAGGAGGAAGTCTACGAATTCTAGGCTGCTGTTGAAGCGGAAAATGCTGTCCGCGCCGCCCTCGCGATGGTTCATGCGGACTTGGTAGTGGAAGAGTTCGGGGTCGATTCCCGCTTGGTCGAGGATCTGCGCCCATTCGGTCTGGGATTCGGTGTGGTTGACTTCGCGCTCCGGGTGCTTCGCGCGCAGGTCGTTCCACTCTTGTCGGAAGGAGCTGAGCGTGTACCGGTCTCCCGAGGGGGCGGCGATGGGCAGGCCATCCAGCGTGAGCTGCGCGACGTCGGCTGCTACGCGGGCGCTGAAGTAGAATCGTCGGAGGTCCTGGTTCCGCCACTCATAGAAGGCGCCGGTCACCAGGTATTGGGGCTCCTCCGCGGGGCTTCGGTCGAGTTCCCATTCCAGAACCACCAGGCTGTGGTCTTTGGTTTGGACGTAGTCCTCCAGATGGCGAGCGCGGCCGCCTTCGCCGCGGGCGGCAAGGAAGTCGCGGCGGTCCGGACAGATGAGGCTGAGGATGTAACTCACAAGGCTTGTCTTTCCGCCGCCGTTGCGGAGGCGCACGACCGCAGGTGCCGCGAGATTGTTCTCGTTCCGGAAGTCAAGCGTCAGGTCACGGATCCGCGCGTTCGAGTGCCCGATGGAAACGATTCGCGCGCGACTGAGCGTGGGCATGGTTTACGACGCCTCCTTCGAGCGGGTTACAAGCTCGTAGACGTGGAGAGCGGCCAGTTCACGAACGAGAACCTGGTAGCGCCACAAGGGTTGGAACCGAGGGTTGTCTTCGGGGCCGTCCTTGAGAAAGCAACCCATTTCGCAGAGCCGTTCGAGGTGGACCTCGATGATCCGCCTGGTGTCTTTGGCTGCTTGGCGGCCGTCGCTGGTTTCGCGCGCGGCGAGGCGGCTTTGGTAGACACGCCACGCTTCTGTGATTCCTTCATGGTCGGAGCCAGCGGGCGGGTCGGGCTTGGTGGCCGCTTGCTCTTGGGAACGTTTGGCGAGCGTACGGAGCGTCTCTTCGACTTCCCCGACGGAGGTCGGCTGCCGGACCTGCGTGGCTTCGTCTTCAAGGTCGGTCGCGCGCGGGAAGATGGTGGCGGCGATCGCGATTTGAACGAGACCGTCTAGGAGTCGTTCTTCGGCGCCTCGGTTAGGGCGGAATTCCGCGGGGCGGAAGGCGAACGGACTATCCTCGAGAGGCGTGAGGACGACGCCGAGGTTGCCGACCGCCAGGACTTTGATTCCCATGCCGGCGGCGATCTCGTTGACGATTTCAGCGAACAGGGCGTCTTCTTGGTGACGTTTGACGAGGTCGCGGTATTCGGTGTTCTGGCTGGGACGTTCCTTGACGCGGAGCCCCCATTGGATGAGTCGCGCGGCGGAGGTGGTATCGATTGGGTTCATGCGTCACCTCGCGGCGCAACCTCGAGGTCGTCTCCGTAGAGGCGGCTGTCGCGAAGTTTTCGGCCTGGGATCCTGCGGACGCTGACGATCGGCATTGAGCCCGTTTCCGGCGCGTAGTGCCGTAAGGCGAGCAGTGCCAACAATTCGCAATCGTCATCGGAGGCGCCCCTGGCTCGTGCTTCGTCGAGAAGGACGCTGAGTTGCGTTGGTGAAGTGATTTGCGCGAGCGCATGTTCGGCTTGGGCGCGTTGCTCGGCGCTGTATTTTGAGAGATCCGCGTAGATGCTGGCCAAGTCGTACTGTTCCATGGGGACCAGGCCGTCGGCGATTTCGCGGCGAGGTCGGGTTTGCCAATCGACTAGGCCGGCAAGACTAAGCAATGCCGGAGCCCGGGCGCCGATGAACTTGGGCATCGCGTCGTTGAGGACCGTGTTCGCGTCACGGATCGAGAGACCCATAAGGGGCCCCAGCGCGTCCTCGACGAGGTCCGGCTGGAATCGGAAGGGCGTCGGCGTGAACGCTTGGCGAGCTTGTTCGTCGAGGAATGTGGTTCGGGCGCCAATCAGGTGTCCGTGGAGCTCTGCATGTCGCTGTTGGCAGTCCCGCATTGTCCGGACGATTTCGGCGACATGCGTCGTATTGTTGTCATCGGGTGGTAGATCCCGCAGTTTTTGTTGGGCGCCGCGGATGACGCCGAGTTCGAGTTTCTGGCGAAGATCGATGTGATCGATCGCGTCATTGAGGATTGCTGGGACTTCCTTTGCCCAATCGACGCGGCTGAGGTCGCGGCGGGTTTCGCGCAGGATGGTCTGGATCTTATCCTGGTAACGGATGCTGAGGGTTCGGGCGGTTTGCGCACTGCGGGCGGCGTCTTCGAATTTTCCGCGACGCAACTGGTTCTCTACGACGGCTTCGGCGGCTGCCTGGGCGCTTTCAATGTCTTGGTCGAGTGCGTTGAGAAACAGGTTGAGGGCCTCGTTGGTGAGGCGCAGCACAATCTTGCCGCTGGGGTGGAATTCTTCGACTACGAGGCGGAAATGGAGTTTGCGCTTCGTCGCGGCGCCCCCGTCGTCGAAATCCGTGTATTGAACGTCGAACGGGCGGCGCCGGTCGGCTTCGTTGCGTAGGAGATCCAGGACGTATTCGGCCATCTCGTGGTGGCGACGAACGTTCGGGGTCTTCTCCGCGCGCAGGTCCATCGCATGCAGCAAAGGGGCGAGCTCGCGGCGGACGCGATCTGAATCGGTCTCGTCGACGAGGCCCATGTTCTCCACGATGAGGTCCATTGTACGGACGGCGAGGGTGACGGCGTCGTAGTGGCGGAGGTCTTCGCGGCGTCGGTCGTCATTTTCCCGGAGGCCAAACAGAGGAAATCCATGCAAGAGCACACGCATGCGCGCCGTGAGAGAAGGGTCCCATCGGAGGGAGCCGTGCGGGGCGGTTGCAATCGGTTCGTCAATGGGACCCATGCGTCACTGCCCACCTTCAGGTTCGGACCATTTGATAAACTTTTCTTCGACGTTAATTTAAGGCCGCAATTTTTACTAATTGGTGAAATGAGATACTACGCCACGTTGGGATACACGCCGGGCGTTTTGCTGGACCTTCGCGATTTTGTGTCTCCCAGGCCCCACGTGACCATTTTCCATGGCGATCTGAACCCGAAGCAAAAGGAGGCCAATGAGAAGGCACTCGTCCTCCTGCGAGAGATGGACATCAAGCACGAGTTCGTCGAAGTCCCGGCACCATGGAATCTCGAAGATTGCCTGGGCGCCATCCTTGCCGCCTGGCATAAACATGGAAAGCCAAGCGACGTGGTCGTCAACGCGAGTGGGGGAACCGAAGTGTTGAACGCGGCCGCCACAATGTTCTGCCTGTTCGCTCGTTGCGAAGGCCGGTACTGGGATCGACGCCGCGCCTGGCCCAAGACGGTGCACTTCGACCCGATGCTCCGGGCGCTGGCATTGCGCGGGACGAAGCAGGCCCTGATTTCCAAGCTGGCCGGAAACCACGGCCGCCTCACGTTGCAGGAAGTTCAACGTGTCCTCAAAGTCAGTCCCGCCGCGGTGACAAAGATGATCCAAGAGCTCGAGGCTGAAAACCTCGTGACCGTACAGCCGGTTGAGGACGGCCGCGGGAAGGCCGTACTGTTGTCGCCACAACTTTGGCCCTTCATGATCGTGGAGGATCCGGCGTTCCGTCGAACCGAACGCGCGCATTTCACGGCAGATGTAGCGTTGCCGACAAGCAAGGCTTGACGACGAACGCTTTCGGGACGCAAGGCCTCACGCCGGCATGCGTTCCCAGCTCCACGCTCCGGCGGTCGCCGCTGGCGTGGCCTCGGGCCGCGCGCGGCCGGCTGCC
>CAYOZB010000012.1:0-40579 GCA_964408365.1 uncultured Halobacteriales archaeon
GGACGCGCTTGTCCACTCGTTCGGCCCGACTTCGAGAAAGAACACCTCCTCGTTCGGTTCGATCCTCAATTCCCGCACCGGCAAGCGGAAAGCGAAACTCCACCCGGGGAACCGTACGCTCCCACTGTTCGGCCCTCCGGATGCAGCGCTGCCGTTCTCAAATCCGCCGAGCGCATCGAAGAACGGTTTCAATCGGAACGGCCCGGGCATGGTCACCGTGTAGGTGTAGGCAAGCACGTGGGGTTCGCCGCCCCGATTCTGGATCACCGCATCCTTGCGCGTCCTGAGGAGATCCTCGAACCATTGATCCATCCGCCCGAGGTCGGCGCTCGTCGCGTTGGTGACAAACTGGTCGAAGAGGCCGCGAAGGCCCTCCTCGGACATCGAGGTCGACGCGGTCAACGAAAAAATCGGCGCCGTGTTGTCGTCGGGGACATGGACGGTCATATGCGGATCGGCCCGTTCGCGCGGTAGCCGTGGCCATTCCCAACTTACGCTTCGCAGTGCGTATCCGGGCCATCGACGCGCGGCTTCGGAATCGTCAAACGGCAAGCGAGCGGGCGGCATGATCTCGCGATACTCGACTTTCTCACGCCCCGAAACGCCAGGCAAAGCGGCGTAGAGTCCGGGTTCCTCCCAGGTCGCCGACCCGGAGGGGCAGGGGCCGCCAAACCCAAAACAACCCGACAGGATGGTCGAAACGACGAGGACGAGAACCGCCAGTCGCACAGTACCCGCAACCCGGCTGGCCGCATTATCTCCTGCGGTCGCAAGGCCTAGTGCGCCCGCGTTTTCGGCCGGCCTCCACCACAAACCCTTTTAGAAGGCGGAACCGGAATGCCCAACCCCATGCGCACCGTGTCGATCGCAGCCGCCCTCATCGTCGCATTGAGCGGTTGCATGGTCGACACCACCCCGGAGCCGACGACCACGTCCGAACGCACCTCGCGTCCTGGCGGAATCACCGTCAAGTGCACCGAGTACGGGTTCCCGCAGATGAACCAAACACTCATCCTGCCTGAACTCAAACCCGAGCTTCCCGCGACCATCGTGACGAACCGCGGCGACATCGAGATCGTCCTCTTCGCCAAACGCTCCCCCATCACGGTCTGCAACTTCGTTCAATACGCACTGGAGCAATACTACGAAGACACCGTGTTCCACCGCATCTGCCCCCACGTCGTCCAAGCCGGCGGCATGACCAACGCGTACAGCGGAACGCCCAAGCCGGGCGCTCATCCTCCGATCAAGAACGAAGCCAACGCGAGCGGACTTCGTAACTACAAGTACACGTTCGGAATGGCGCGCACCAACGACCCCGACTCGGCCTCGACGCATTTCTTCATCAACAACAAGGACAACAATTACCTCGACTTTGACTACAACCGCACCGGCGTCGCGCCCGGGTACGCCGTGTTCGCCAACATCACCGCAGGCCACGACGTCGCCGACGACATCGCCGCCTCGCCCACCGTCCCCGAACCGGACGACGTGACCAGCGAGACCGGACTCGTCCCCGACAGTTGCGGAAACAAAAACCCCGCTCCGGGGGAAGAGACGATCATCGAACGGATCACGATCGGATCCTAGTCACTTCAAGATGTGTTTGCGCACGTACCAGGCCATGATGCGCGGCCACTGGATCGGCATCAACCGATACATGGGGATTCCGATGTGATGGGTGAACGTCATTCCCATTTCGGCCGGCCGACGACGGATCGCCCGAAGCACGCGTTTCCCGACGGCTTCGGCGCTCATGCCGCGCCCCGGGTTCCACGATTTCGCGCCCTCGGCCATCAAGCGATGCTCAAAGAATTCCGTCCGCACATAGCCTGGGTTGAGGAGAGTCAGGGCGACGCCGCGTTCTTCCAGTTCGGGTCGCGCGCCGCGCGTCCACCCGCGCAGCATCCACTTGGTTCCGCCGTAGACGGAACCGAACGGCACGGCAATCTTGCTCACCACACTGCCAACGACGATGGCGTGTCCACGACGCTCGACGAGCTGCGGCCCAAACATTTGCACAGACCAGATCACCCCCAACACGTTCGTCCGCACGATCTCCTCGATGCCTTCAGGCGCCAAGTCCAACGTGTTCCCGAAACTCCCGAACCCCGCGTTCGCGACGACGACGTCGACGGGCCCGAGAAGTTTTTTCGCCCCGGCGGCGAAGGCGCGAAGATCCTTCAAGGATCCCACGTCGCCCACGTGGACGTAGACCGCTTTCGCGCCGGCCGCGCGGCATTTCGCCGCGACCGCGTCCAGGCGGTCCTTGCGCCGGGCCATGATGGCGACCGCCGCGCCGCGTTTTGCAAGAAGTTCCGCCGCAGCGGCGCCGATCCCGCTCGACGCGCCCGTGATCGCGACGCGCAGGTTCGGCCAATCGATTCGGCCCACAACCGGGCGCACGGCTAATCGGTCTTAAGGCCAATTGCCGAAGGGCGGTGGCGAGTCGGAACCTTCGTGCCTTGGGTTACAGTCGGGATTCCCCGGCGCACGTCCTCACTCTCAAAGGCGTTTTTGCAGGTCGCGGGTCGCGGGATCAAGGGCGATCCAAATCATGCCGGCGCCAGCCAACGAAAAGAGAAGTCCGATTCCGGCCATGCCCAGCGTGGTGGCTTTGGCGATTTCGCCGGCCGCTTGGTTCGCGTGAGCACCCGCAAGTGCGGAGGTAAGGCTCATGGCAAGGGGGCTCCACGCGGTTCGTAGCTGGCGCTCGATGGGATTGGTTCGATCCAGGTGGGCGTAGTAGTGCTCCAACGTGATGTTGTAGGTGCCCGGTTGGGTGTAGTTGACGCCCCGGTACGTGATCGGGACATCCGAGGCCGTTAGCGTCACCGGCACGGACGTGTGTAGGACGTGGTACGTGATGGTCGCGTATTCGTACATGAGCTCGTCACGGGTGTTGACGAGCGGGTCTTCGGGGTCGAAGCTGTCGTGGTTGACCGGGTACTTGAAGTCCTTTTCAAGCAGGTCCATGATGTGCTGAGCGCCTTCGGGCGTCCCCTGGTCGATCAGTTGACCTTGCTCGTTGTAGGTCAATGTGACGCCTTGGGCCTCGTACATGGCTTGGGCGGATTCGAGGCCGTCGCGAGCTTGGGGGTACCCATAGAGGAATCCGGCTCCCGCGACGACCAGTCCGGCAACGGCGAGAACGATTCCGACGATCATGGTTCTATTCAGCAACACCGGTTCAGATCCTTGGGCAAGCAGGACGGTCCCGCTCGGTCCAGCTCTCAGGCGGTCTTGAAATTGCCGATTGCCGTCTGGGCGTGCGGTCCCAGTTTTCGCTATCCTTATATGTGACGCATAACCACACATACATCGTGGACAGGACCACGATTGCCGTACCGCCCAAAACGAGGGATCGCCTCCGACGTTATGGCCAAAAAGGAATGTCGTACGGCCAGATTTTGGATCGTATGATGGACGAGCTGGAGCGCGAGCGTTTCGTCGCCGAGATGCGCCGTCTCGCGGATGAGGGTGAATTCGTCCCCCTCGAGAGCGTGTAACGCTGCACGTGGTTCTGGAGCAAGGCGTGATCAGTACGCTGGCGACGTTTGCCGCTCCGGCCAAGCGTCGCGTGAAACTCGCCCTTGCAGAGTTGGCCAAGTCCGAGAAACCCGGCGGTCCGAACGTCCTCATAAAACGGCTCGATGCGCCAGGGTCGGGCGAAGCCATTTTCCGGTTGAAAATTGGCGATTATCGGGCTGTATATGTGATTCGGGGCCCGGAAATTCGCGTACTTCGCGTATTCGATCGCGACGACGGGTACGCGTGGGCAAAGCGGCTCCGTCTCGACTGAACCTGACCGGCCCAAGTTTTATCTACGAGTCCCGACTCGGCCAAACTCCGATTCCTATGGCACGGTTCCCTGAGGCCGAGGCGCGCACCCTCAACAAGCAAATCTGTCAGCGCTGCGGCGCCACCAACGCACCGAAGGCCAGCCGCTGCCGAAAGTGCCACGGCTCTGAGCTTCGCGTCAAGGCGAAAGAAAGCCGCGGAATGTAATTTCCCGGCATTTGGCCTTCCCCTTTGAAAAACCGCTTAATAGCGGGAGCCTTCGCGGTGACTGATGCCTTCGCCTGTCGTCTGCAAACTGGGGGACCTGCGTGTCCGTGGTGGCCGCTTTGATTGGGCGCCGACCAAATCATTGGCGTTCACGATCCCGCGCGGCACGGACGCCCAGATCGGGATCCACTATGACTACCAAGAAGGCAGCTCCGGGAAGGAACGGACCCGCGTCGCGTTGAGTTTCGACCTCGAGGGCGACTCGCCGTTTCGCTCGGAAGTCAAGATCGGGGATACGCCGATGTTGCCGGACGCGCAGATGGGGTTCATCGCGGGCACGAAGAAAATGCGACCCGGCGAGCACCGCGGCCGGTTCACGATCGAGGCCGACTACGGCACATCGTCGTGGTTCGGAAAAGTGATTGGGAAGAGCAAGACGTTCCGTCACGAAGGCGACTTCGTGTTGCGCGTCGGCTGATCACCCGAACCGTCGACGCACCACGGTCGCGAGCAGGAGCACGATCAACAGCACCAAGGGCCCCGCGGCGGGAACGTTATTGTCCGGCGGCGCGGACGTCGTGACACATTTCGCTTGGGCCGGATCGTCGAGGCAACTGACGTTCGGGTCTGCGACCAATCGATCCGCAAGGACCACCCGCAACGGTTCGGAGTCCTTCGTCTCGATCATGGGATCAGGCAAGCACGGTCCGCCGCTCTTGGCCACCTCGTCGGCGCGGAGGATCGCGACGTAATCCTGGAGTGCGTCCTTGCGTGGAGCGTCGTCGAGGTTCCAGGCGAGGTTCAGGACGGTTTCCTGGTCCGGGAGTCGTTGTTCCCCAACGATGGGTCCTTGCGGGACCTTGAAGGCCACCTGCGGCGGAAGAAACGACGCGCCGGACCATTTCGCGAACGACGCGAGCTTCAGGTCCACGGTGTAGGTCTGTTCCTGTGCGCACGCGGTACCGGAGATGGTGGCGTGGACGATCAAGGGGACGTCGGCGCGACCCGATTCGGGAAGTTCCAGGGCTTCTCGCTCCCATTCGGCGGAGATCTTCATCACGCTCTGCGCCGAGACGCTCGGCAACGCGACGAGCAAACCGATGGCGGCAAGGACAAGGAAGAACGTGCGCATGGTGGTTCCAAGTCGAAGACCCGGTCTCGGCGACCATAACCTCTCTTGGCGTGTCGCGTGGCGGCGTCGCGTCGGTGAATCGTTGAATCAGATCGGTCGGCACGCCTCAGCGTCGGCGACGCACTGGGCGCCGCTTCTTTCCGCCGCCCTCGGCGTCGCGCGCCTCGCGCGCCTTGAGCAAGGAGACGGCCGTGTCGATGGTGATGGTGGCGGGATCCTGGTCTTGCGGGATCGTCGCGTTCGTCTCGCCGTGCTTGACGTAGGGCCCGTAGCGTCCCGATAAGACCTGGACGGGAGTGCCGTCGTCGGGGTGTGCTCCCAGGTCTTTTAGGACGGTCGGGGCGGAGCGGCTTCCGCGTCCGAATTTTGGTTGCGCGAGCATCGCAACGGCTTCGTCCAACGTGGCGGTGCGGAGTTGGTTTGGATCTTTGAGGCTGCGGTAATCCTTGGTGCCGTCCGGTTTCTGGTGCATCACGTAGGGACCGAACCGTCCCAACCCGGCGACGACCGCGCCGCCTTCGGGGTGTTCGCCCAACGGGCGGGGCAGGGACAACAGGAACAGGGCGTCTTCGAGGGTGACATCGGCCGGGTTCATGCCCTGCAGAAGGGACGAACGCGGCGGTTTTTTCTTGCTGCCTTCTTCGGGCAGGCCGAGTTGGACATAGGGACCGAAACGTCCGTCGAGAAGGAACACGGGCTCGCCGCTTTTGGGATCGATGCCGATCGGCTCGACGCCCTTCGACGCGTTCTCTACGAGGCGCTCCACCGTTGTGCGATCCAAGTCGGCCGGGGCGATGTCCTGCGGCACGTTGGCGCGCACCACTTTCCCCTCCTTGTTCTTCGTCTCAAGGTACGGCCCATAGCGACCCATGCGGAGGATCGCGTCAATGCCGGACAATTGCGGCAGCACGATGGTGGCGACCTCGCGCGGATCGATCTGGCTCTTCCGTTCCGCCACCTGGGCCTCGAGGCCTTTGGGACCGGACCAGAACCGCGCCAAGTAGGGCATCCATTCCGCCTTGCCGGAGGCGATCTCGTCGAGTTCTTCCTCCATCTTGGCAGTAAAGCCGACGTCGATGATCGCGGGGAAATGACGTTCGAGGAGTTGCGTGACCGCGAACCCCGTGAACGTCGGGACCAAGGCTTTTCCTTGGAGGAAACAATAGTTCTTGTTGAGCAAGGTCTCGACGGTAGCGGCGTACGTGCTGGGCCGTCCGACCCCGTTCTCTTTGAGCGCTTTGATCAACGAACCTTCCGTGTAGCGCGCGGGCGGTTTGGTCTCGTGCGCTTCCGCGTCGCACTTGTTGCACTCCAACGCGTCGCCTTGGGAAAGGCGCGGCAACGCGTGCTCGTCCGCGTCCTCGTACGTGTACGCCTTTCGCCAACCTGCGAAGTCGACGTGTTTTCCAGTGGCCTTGAAGACCGCATCCAGGGCTTCGATGAACACGGCCGTGCTGGTGAACCGTTCATCCGCCATCTGCGAGGCGAGGGTCCGGCGCCAGATCATGAGGTAGAGGTCGAGTTCGCGCCCGCTCAATCCCGTCTCTTTGGGCTGTTGGAACGCTTCGCCGGCGGGACGGATGGCTTCGTGGGCCTCTTGGGCGTTGCCGCCCTTTGCGGCATAGATGCGCGGCTCGGGGGAGAGGTACTCGGCGCCGAAGTTCGTCGTCGCGGCGCTCCGAGCAGCGGCCAAACCTTCTGCCGACAGGGCGGGCGAGTCGGTTCGGTGGTATGTGATGAACCCGTTTTCGTAGAGCGATTGGGCGATGCGCATCGAGTCGCGCGCCGAAAGGCCGAGCTGATTGTTCGCGGCCGAGACAAGGGTGTCGGTGATGAAGGGCTCGAGTGGTTTGCTCGTTCGCGCTTGCTCTTCCACGGACGCGACCTTCCACGATGCGTCGAGGAGGTCGGCGGCGAGGCTTTTCGCGGTGGTTTCGTCGAGGAGAACGACTTTCTCGGGCTCGAGCAGTTTTCCCGTAGCGTCATCAAAGAACCGTTTGCCGTTCGCGACCTCTTTTCCTTTCAGGGTGTAGATGCGCGCGTCGAACGCGTCGTTGCCCTTGGAGAGGTTCGCAAGAAGATCCCAATACGCGGAGGTCTTGAACGCCATGCGGGAGCGTTCGCGGTCGACGAGGAGCCACAAGGCGACGCTTTGGACGCGTCCAGCGGAGAGACCGGTCGCGATCTTGGTCCACAAGAGTGGTGAAAGTTCGTACCCGACCAACCGGTCGAGGACGCGGCGAGCTTCTTGGGCGTTGACGAGTTCTTGGTCGATGGCTCGAGGATGGGCGAAGGCTTCCTTGATCGCCTTCTTGGTGATCTCATGAAACACGACGCGACGCGCCGGGACCTTGGGGTTGAGGGCTTCTTTGAGATGCCAACTGATGCTTTCTCCTTCACGGTCGGGGTCAGTCGCCAAAAAGAGTTCGTCGATGTCTTTCATCTTCTTCTTGAGCTCGGCGATGACCTTGGCGCCGCGTTCCGTGGCGACGTAGATCGGTTCGAACGAGTCGTTCTCGATGATGATGCCGTGTTTGACCGTCCGGTTCTTGTAGCGTTCCGGGACCTTGGATGCACCGCTGGGAAGGTCGCGGATGTGACCGACGGAAGCCTCGACGCGGTACTCCTTCGAAAGCCAATCTTTGAGCTTCTTGGCCTTGGCGGGTGACTCCACGATGACGAGCTTGACCATGCGTTCTCGGGCTTGGAACCGTACTCAGGGCAAGAGAAAAGGGTTTGGCATTCGGTTCTGCGCTGTTTTTGGCGCGATTGGTTTTTATTGTTCGACGCGCGGCGCGTCCTGTCCGTGCGCGCCCAAAAGCGGCACGAACGCGCACGCGCCCAAGGACTCGCGCGTGAAGCCAGTCGTGGTTTTCCGGATCCGCACGAGATCGCATTCGCGGCCCCCGACCGGGACAAGCAGGATGCCGTCCGGCGCGAGTTGTGCAAGAAGCGGCGGGGGCACCTCGGGCGCGGATGCGGTCACGATGATGCGATCATAGGGCGCCCCCGCGGCGAATCCGAGCGAACCATCGCTGAGTTTCACGTCCACATTCGTCGCTCGCGCTTCGCGCAATGCGAGGCGCGCGCTGTCCGCAAGGGCGGCGATCCGTTCAATCGAAATGATGCGGCCAGACGGGCCTACCAACATGGACAACACGGCGGCTTGGTAGCCGGACCCGGTGCCGATCTCCAAGATACGCATGCCCTGCCGTACGTCAAGGGCGTCGCTCATGATCGCGACCATGTGGGGTGCAGAGATCGTCTGCTCGGATCCGATGGGAATCGGTTCGTCATCGTAGGCACGGGGGCCCATGTGGGTCGGAAGGAATTTTTCGCGCGGCACGGCAAGCATCGCCTCAGCGGTGCGTGCTGAAAGGATGTGGCGGTCGCGCTGCAGTTTGTCGATGAGGCTTCGACGACGTTCTTGGTACTCTTGTTCGACGGGTTTGACGGCCACGAGTTGCAGGGAACCCTTTGGCGGGATTCTCCCATTTATAGGAGCCGTTCCCCCGACGTTCTTCCTACTGCGGGACGCCTACGATCATTCCGGCCAGGCGAGGTCGACCATGTTGTGGCCACCGGCCTGGGTAAATTCAAGTTGAGTACGTCCCATGAATCACATGGTGGCGCTGTTGGGCCCGCACAACCCCCTCGGGTTGGCGGTAATGGTTCTCGTATTGGCGCTCGCCTTCTTTGTATGGCGAGGCGCCCGGCAGCGGACCAACCGTCTTGCGGCAACCATCCTCACGATGGAGGCGCTGGTGGTCGGCGGTGGGGCGATGTACGCGTTCGTCCAAGACGGGCCGGTTTGGCTCTACATGGGAACCGGAGCCTTGTTCGTCGTGATGGCATCCTGCTATCCACGACTCGTCAGCACTTTGGACACGCCCTGGGCAACGCCATTCCGGGGAACGCGAGGGCTCGTTGCCTGCGTTGCCTTCGCCGTCATCGTGATCCTTGCGAACCTTATTGTCGGGTTAAACGAATATTTTGGATCTGAGGCCCCGGCGTTCCTCAGCATGGTTCACCTTCCGGCCGTGGCGATTTCCATCACCGGACTCGTGCTCGGATTGCTCGGCGTCGCCGTGTATGCGCTCATCGCCTCCATTTCCGCGTACCGTCGAACCACTCCGGGTTCTCCTCAACGACGTCGGGCCTACTCGTGGGTCGTCGCGTTCGGCACGCGCGACGCGCTTTGGGCGGTCCACGTGATCCTTGCGGTCAGCTTTGCCGCAATCTTCGGCGAATATTCCTGGGAGGCACAGCAGATCTGGATCTGGGGACCGCCGATTTACCTCTCCTTCTATGCGGCCTTGCTGGCCTACGGTATCCTTCGGTCGCAGCTCTTTGACATCGATCTGAAGATCAAATGGGGAATCAGCCGAGGAACCACGGTCACGATCCTCATCATCGCAACCCTCATCGTTTCAAAGCTCGCGGAATTTTATCTCACTCGCGAGATCGGCTACGTTGCGGGCGGCGTCGTGGCGGGCCTTCTCTTGTTCGTGGTGCCGCGGCTCAACAAGATCGGAGACAAGGTCGCGCAGAAAGCATTGCCCCAGGTGGAGAACACGTCGCAGTACGTCGCCTTCCGCAAACTCGAGGTCTACCAAGCGGCGTTGCAAAGCGCCATGGAATCCGGCGGGATCACCCCGAAGGAGCGCGACACCCTCGGGCGGCTTCGGGTGAAACTCGGCATCAGCGAACAAGATGCAAAACAGGTGGAGGACGAACTCCTCCCAGTCCTGCCGACCGTGCCGCCCTTTCCGGCGGCAAGTCAAGGACTCTAGACTGCGGCCGCTTTCTTCGCCTTGGTCTTGGCCTGTGCCCGTTTCACTGCAGCAAGCGCCCGGTCCAGGTTGGTCTCGTGGACCAGGACGTGGTCGAACCGGTAGCCGGCAAACGGCACCACGGGGATCTCGTCTTCCGCCAACGCATCCGCGAAGATCTTGAAGAAACCGAACACCGTCAACGGCACGTCGACCTCGACCGTGATGAGCCGCCACCCTTCGTCCTTTCCGAGCACCTGTCCGGCTTTCTCGAAGCGCGCCGCAGCGGCCGCGGGCACCACCAATGTGTGGTCCTTCGCAGCGTGCAACCACACGAGCGCGTCCGAAACGTCTGGACGCACCTCGTCCTTGAGGTGGAGGATGGCGTAGGGTTGAGGATCGACGACGAACTTCGCCTTGCGTACGAAACCGTCTGCGAGTCCGGCCATTGCGTCTGCCAGACAGGCCGGAGTATAGGAGGGTTGCAGTCCACGCTTGCGGAATCCACAAGAAAACCCTTATCAAGTGGGAATCTTCGTTTCGCCCCGGCCTGGTGCCACTCCCATGGACATGCAAACTCCTCCCGCGGGCGGTCCGCCCCCCGAAATGAGCGACCAACAGAAGAAAGTCTACGACGTCATGAAACGCCTCAACGCCATCTCCGCGGACAAGGGGAAGACGGCGGACGACATCGGTCGGGCCGGCAAGTTCCCCAAGGGTCAGATGCTCAACTGGATCCAAGAAATGGAAAAGAAAGGCATCGTCAAGCGGGCCTCCCGCGACAAGGCCGCCTGGTATTACATCGCGAAGTAACGCTCCTTTTTCCCGGCGCGCGCAGACGTTTGGGCGCGCCGTTTCAGATTTTTTCACCGATCATTCGCGCAAACGGGGCGTCTCCGGCCACGATCCTTCCATCGTGTTCGGCGTGCGGGCGGCAAACCGCGCCGCGCCGTCTTCGTTCCCGGTCGCCTCGATCGGACTGACGACTACGTGCCCCCGGCCTCGCGACGCACGTTCTGCCGCCACTGGTTCCAGTTCTCGCGGCACGCTTCCGATTGGTCCATGTGCTCCATGAACGCGAGCATCATGTCCTCGAGCGGTACCCCGCAGAATTCGCAGTGTGGTTCGGCTCGAACTGCCACGAACTAGGCTGAACGGAACCGATTCTTAACAGCTACGCAACTTGTGAAAGGGGGCAAGTTCGGCCGAACGTCACCAGCGGACATTCCGCCTCGTCCGCCTGTTCGAACTGCTCCCCACCGAGCAGGCCCACAAGACATACGGGTACACGTAGGGACGCAACGCCAAGTGTTGAGGGAGCCCGGTCCGTCAACGGGCCTCGACCCTAGAGGGTCAGTCCTGAAGGGGGCGCAGCCGAGGGGGCCTTCAACAAACGCTTTAAGCGTCGCCCCAGTGGCCATCGACCATGTCCCGCCCTCTTGTGGGTTTGATTGCGTCCATCTTGTTGGGGATGATCCTTGCCGGCTGTTTGTCCAACGAGCCCGAGCAGGATGATCAGCAGAAGGTCGCTCAGAAGCGTGCGCCCGGCCAACCCGCCTACATCGCAGAAGCGTTGCCGGAGCCGGTCCTGAAATGTTACGACGGCAACCGTTGCAACCAGGAGATGACGCCCGACGATGGACGTCAGGGCAACGAGGTCACCATCGCGGTCAACCCGACGAACCCGAACAACATCGTGGGCGGCGCGAAGGACTACTACCCCCCCGACGCGGGGCAGTGTGTGTGGGACGGCGTGTACGTTACCCACGACGGTGGCGCGACCACGTACCAGGACCGGAGTTTCGACGGTTCGCCGTGGCGCGCAACGCAGGACCCGTCCTCCTTCAAACAGAACTACGCAAGCCAATACTGGTGCACGACCGACCCGGTCGCGTACTTCTCCACGACGGGCACGTTCTACTACCTCTTGATGGCGTACCAGGGCGACCCGGTCACCGGCTCGAAGACGTGCAAGGACCAATGCCCGAACGGCGCGCTCAACGACTGGGCGTTCAACCGCGCCGTCCAGATCGTCGCCGTGAGTGACGACGGCGGCGACACGTTCCACACCTTCACCCCGACCCTCGAGGGCAGCTCGCCGGTGGCGTTCCACGACAAAGGCTGGATCGCGGCCTCGACGAGCGGCACCATCCACGCGATGTGGCTCTCGGGCGGACTCGGCAACGTGTACATGCGTTCCACCGACGGCGGCCAAAGCTACCCGCCCGAAGAGATGGAATTCTTGGGCGGCGCGGCCGCTACGCAGACCAACGACGGCGGCTCCGCAGGTCAAGGCAGCTTCGTTGAAGTCGGCGTCGGCAGCGAAGTGTACGCAAGCTGGCGTGCAGGCGGAGGCATCCAGTTCCGCCGAAGCCTCGACGAAGGCGAAACGTGGGAACCGCAGAAACGGATCCTCAACGCGACCACGTACAACATGCCGGGCATCTCGCCGCGCGACCGCGTGCGCGCCGGGTTCCCGATGATGGCCACCGACCGGTTCGCGGACAGTCCCTACGCGGACGCGATCTACTTCGTGTGGACCGACGCGTCTCGAAGCGAATCCGGGGACATCTTCTTCAGCGCCAGTTACGACAAGGGCGACACTTGGGCGGAACCGATTATCCTCAACGACGACTTCCTCCCCAACGGCACGGTGGATCCGACGAACTACCAGTTCTTCCCCGCGATCAGTGTCTCGCCCACCGGGGTCATCGACGTACAATGGTCCGACACGCGCGACACCGGAATGGCCGTGCTCCTTCCGAACAATGGTGGGACACCCGCGTTGGTCGGTCAAGAACACAAGAAAATCGATACCTACCACACGTACTCGCTGGATGGGGGACACAGCTGGAGCCCCAACTTCCACGTCCGTGACATCGAGGACGGCGGCTGGGACCCGCAGTTCTGCCACCACCAGAACGGCATGATCTTCATCGGCGACTACACCGACATCGACTCGAGCTTCGGCGCAGCGCACCCCGTCTGGCCCGACACGCGAAGCGGCAACCACTGCGACGTGTACACCGCCATCGTGCAGCGGCCGATCTTCCCCGACGGCTACGACCCCGTGAAGAAAGCGGCGCTCCTGGAGAAACTCGTCGCGGACGGCCTCATCGACCCGGAGCACCCGTTCCTGGAGTAGTCGCGGCTGCAGTGCTCCACTCGGTTCCCGAGACCACGATCACGTTGGAATCCGTGGGCTTGGGCTTGCAACAAAGCCTATAAGCCACGGTTTTGTCGATGCGACTATGCTGAGTTTCCGCGCCGGCGCCTTCGTCACGATCCTTCTCGGCGTCGCCTTCGCAGGCTGCCTGACGAACGACACGCCCCTCTCGGGCGATCAAAACGAGCCTGTTCAACGCCGCGCCGCCGGAGCCCCGGTCTACATCTCTGAACAATACCCCGAACCGGTCCTCAAGTGCTACGACGGCAACCGTTGCAACCAGGAAATGACTCCCGACGACGGACGGCAAGGCAACGAGGTCACGATCGCGGTCAACCCGACCAACCCCAAGAACATCGTGGGCGGCGCGAAGGATTACTACCCGCCCGACGCCGGGCAATGCGTCTGGGACGGCGTGTACGTCACCCACGACGGCGGCGCGACCACATACCAAGACCGCAGCTTCGACGGCTCGCCATGGCGATTGCTCCAAGACCCGACCAGTTTCCAGCCCAACTACGCGAGCCAGTTCTGGTGCACGACCGACCCGGTCGCGTACTTCAACACGGCGGGCACGCTGTACTATCTCTTGATGGCCTACCAGGGCGATCCGGTGACGGGCAGCAAGACGGGAGAGGAATTGCCCGGCGGCAATCCGCCCGGCTGGCCCGGCGCCTTCAACGATTTTGCGTTCAACCGAGCCGTCCAGATCGTCGCCGTGAGCGATGATGGCGGCGACACGTTCCACACCTTCACCCCGGTGCTCGAGGGAACGTTCCCCGTGAACTTCCACGACAAGGGTTGGATCGCCGCGTCCGCCGATGGCACGATCCACGTGATGTGGCTCTCCGTCGTCGCCGGCGGAAACCTGTACTTCCGCTCGACGGACGGCGGTCAGACCTACCCGCCAACCGACATGGAAGTCCTTGCTCCGTTCCTCCTTGGCGGTGGGCAAGGCAGTTTCCTCGACGTGGGAACGGGCGACGAAGTGTACGCGATCTGGGTCAGCGGCGACCAAGTCCAGATGCGCCGCAGCATGGACAAAGGCGAAACGTGGGACGAACAGCGCAGCATCTTCGACACGACCGGACGCAACATGCCGGGTCTCTCCCCACGCGACCGGGTCCGCGGCGGGTTCCCCGCACTCGCGAGCGACCGTTTCGTCGACAGCCCCTACGCCGACAACTTGTACATCGCGTGGACCGACGGACGCTACGGCGACGCGACGGACATCCTGTTCAGCGCCAGCACCGACAAGGGCGAATCGTGGAGCGAGCCGATCGTCCTCAACGACGACTTCCTCCCGAACGGCACGGTCGACCCGAACAACTGGCAATTCTTCGCTACGGTTGGCGTCTCCCCGCTCGGCGTCATCGACGTGAGCTGGGTCGACACCCGCGACGCGGGCTACGCGACGCTCCTCGCGGACAACGGCGGCACGCCGGACCTCGTGGGCCAGGAGCACCTCAAGCTCAACCAGTACCACACGTACTCTCTCGACGGCGGCAAGACGTGGAGCCAGAACTTCCCGGTGCGCGACTTCGACGACGGCGGCTGGGATCCCCAGTATTGCCACCACCAGAACGGCATGATCTTCATCGGCGACTACAACGACATCGACTCGAGCTTCGGCGCAGCCCACCCCGTCTGGCCGGACACGCGAAGCGGCAACCACTGCGACGTGTACACCGCCATCGTGCAGCGTCCCATCTTCCCCGACGGGTTCCCCGAAGACAAGAAGGTCGAATGGCGCGAACGGCTTCTCAGCGAGGGCCTCGTCGACGCGGACCATCCCTTCCTGCAATAGGACCACCGACCGGCGGCCCCGCATGGATTGGAAGCTCCTCGTGCTCATCGCCGGCGGCGGAGCAATCGGCAGCGTCGCCCGGTTCCTCCTCGCCGCATCGATCACGAAGGGCACCCACCATATCTTGGGCACGTTGGCCGTCAACGTCCTCGGATGCTTCGTCATCGGACTCCTCCTGTTCGGACCCCTCTCAGCTCAACTGGGTCCGTCGGGACGAGCGTTCCTCGCGGTCGGAATCCTCGGCGGCTTCACCACGATGAGCAGTTTCAGCTACGAGACCATCGCGCTCTTCGAAGCGCAAAAAGTCAACCTGGCCCTCACCAACATCGCCGCCACGCTCCTAGCGTGCCTCACCGGCACCTGGCTCGGCCGCTTCGTCGGCTTGTCCCTCGGTCCCTAAAAACCCGTCATCAACGCGATCGCGGCGGCCATCGCGACGAGCCCGAACACCTGTGCGCGCACCAAGCGTTCCTTGAGGACGATGAACGCCATGATCGCCGTCGCGGCCGGATACAGGGACAAGAGGATGGACGCCACGTCCAACCGCCCCAGTTGTGCGACGAGGATGAAGAACACGTTTCCCCCCGCATCCAACGCGCCGGCCGCCGCGGTCAGCATCCAGACACTCGTCGTCGCCGGCAACATTGCACGGCGCATCAACACGACCGGGGCCAACGCGACGACGCCCGTGACGCGCGCGGCGGCAAGCGGCCACAACAACCCGCCTTCACCGGCTTGGTCGAGCAGGATGTAGAACACGCCGAAACTCGCCCCCGCTAAAGTGCCCAAGAGGAGCGGCGTGCGGGAGATCGAACCCAATTTACCGTCGCCACGGGCGACGAGCCAGATGCCAAGAAGGCCAAGGGCGAACCCGAGGAACATGGGTGCTCCGGGCAATCCTTCCATGAGGATGCTGACGGGGATCGGGATCGCCGCGGCCAACACGCCGGACACCGGAGCGACGATGCTCATGGGGCCGATCGCCAACCCCTGGTAGAGGGCCACGATGCCGACGATGCCGACGAGTCCCACGGCGGCGCCCCACGCGAGCGTCGAAAGATCGGAGAGAGGATGACCCAACGCCACCGCGCTCAATACGAGCAGCAGGAGCCCGATGAACTGGGAGACGAGGATCACCATGAACGCGTCGGCTTTGCGGCTTGCCACGCCGCCGCAAAAATCGCCCGCGCCCCACGACGTGGCGCCCGCCAACCCGAATGCGATGGTGGTTCCGTGCGTCACGCTACGAGTTCGCGATGAAGCCGCGCGACGACCTCATTGTCGGTCCAGCGCCCGTCAATTCGCGCCTGCACTATTGCAAGGCAAGACTACTTGGCGGACGCGCTGCGTGGCGTCGAACGTGGCCGAGGGACGCATCCAAGAAGTCGTGTACCGGATCCGGTTCCGAGACGGCGGCCGACCCCCTGCACTCATCTTTGGGCTCGTCAGCAAGACCAAGGCGTTCCGCGTCGAGACCCTCGCGACCAACCTGGACGCCGAGGGGAACGTGTGGCGGATCGTTCACATCCAATCCTCGTCCGCGCAGGAACTCAAGGAGGCGGAAACCGCGTTCCTCGGCGACCGCTCCAACCCGGTGCTCGAGAACCGGATCCTTGGTCGGCAGCCGCGACGCCTCGTCGTGTGGTACAAGTACAAGCCGGTCCACCGCGACGGCCGTCCGTCGCTCACGCATCTCGCGTTCCAGACGTTGGGGCCCGAGACGTTCATCACGGACCGCACGGTCCCGAACGGTCTCGAGGTGCGGATCCTCACGCGACCCGGTCCGAAACTGGCCAAGTTCATCCAACAATTGGAGGAAGCGGCGAAACGGAACTACGATTTCCAACTCGTGCACGTCGGTCCGCCGCGGTTCACGGGCATCGCGGGCTTGACCCGGGATGAAGAGGATGCGCTCCACTCGGCCGTCGCGCGCGGCTACTTGGCGGTGCCTCGCACCGGCAGCCTCGAGCAGGTCGCTAAAGAGTTGGGGTGTTCGGAAAGCAGCGCGAGTGCCCGGATGCGACGGGCCACGGCGAAGCTTGCCGCCGCCTATTTTGGAGACGAATTGCCTCCTGCTTCCGCGGGCCGTGTACCCAAGGTGTCCAATGTCGTAACGTAGACTGTGGAAAGGTCCAAATTTAGACAGGCCGCTCTGTAATGCCTTTTATCGGCAAGGGGTTTTGGTCGAACGACAGGCAGGCAGCGGTTGGGGTCAAATACCGGTACGGCAACCGCTGGCCCTGGGTGTAGGGGGTGGCAAAAATCAGAGCGGGGATTGGTGCACGGTTAGGGCAACCATTCGTCGCGCGTCGCGAAGCCATCGCCTGGATCCTCGCCGTCGCGTACTTCCTCGTCTTCCTCGGCTGGATCACGTTCCGATGGATGAGCGACACCGCGCTCCTCCTGTTCGACGACCTGAGCCTCCTCGTCATCCCCATCCTCGCTGGTGCCGCGTGCATCTGGCGCGGCGTGAAGGGGAACCCGGATCGACCCGCCGCATGGATCCTGCTCGGCTGCGGCGTGATCTCCTGGGGCCTGGGCCAACTGGTCTGGAGCTACTACGAGATCGTGCTGGGCGCCGCGGTCCCCTTCCCGGGCTTGGCGGACGTGGGCTACTTGCTCTTCATCCCCCTCGTCGCCGCCTCGTTCGTGATGCTGTTTGGACGACTCGGCCAACACCTCGCGCTCGGTCGCATCATCCTCGACGGCTTCGTCATCGCAGTGAGCCTCTTCGCCGTCAGTTGGATCCTGGTTCTCGACCCCATCTACACGACGAGCGATGCGGGCATCGTACCGACCGTCATCAGCCTCACGTACCCATTGGGAGACGTGCTTCTTCTGGCGCTCCTGCTCAACCTCGCAGGCCAAGCAAATCGGCCTTTGCGCGGACCCTGGCTTCTCGTCGCCGCCGGCATCGCCCTTTTCGGCGTCGCCGACAGCGGGTTCGCGTTCCTCACCACGCGAGGTGATTACACAACGGGCCACGGGATCGACGCGGCGTGGCTCGCCGGGTTCCTCATCGTCGGCCTCTCCGCGTTCCGGCCCAGCGGCCATTTCTCGTTCGTCGTTCCCGGCTCCGCCTACGAAATCGTCCAGAACTATGCTCTTCCCTACATGCCCATCCTCATCGCACTCGTCGCCGCGACCGCGCAACAACTGGCCTTCGGACTGGTAGAACCCACCGTCGTGTGGAGCGGCATCATCTTGATCGTGCTCGCGACCACGAGGCAGTTGCTCGCCCACGTCGAAATCCGCAAACTGACGCGCGACCTACGTCAAAGCAACGAACGACTCTCGCTCCGAAGCGGCCGACTCGAAGCCGCGCAGACCATCAGCACCTTCGGCAGCTGGGAATGGGACACCGTCACGAACCACGTCACCTGGTCGCCGGAACTCTACAGGATCTTCGGCGTCGATCCTGACGTCGACGCCACCCTCGACATGTACCTCTCGCGCGTCCACGGCGAGGACCGCCAACGCGTCAAGGACGCGATCACCCACGCCCTCCAGGCCGGCGAACCGTTCGAGTTCGAACACCGCGTCGTCCGACCGAACGGCGATGTCCGGCTCCTCCACTGTCGCGGCCTGTTGGAACACGGCACCGGCTTGGTTCCGCTCAAGATGCTCGGCACCGCGCAAGACGTCACCGCCGAACAGGAAGCACAATCGGCGCGCATGGCCCAGTTCCGCGCGGAACAGGAGTTGGAGCAAGCGCGTCACGTCGCCGCCTTCAAGACGAATTTCATCAACACTGCAGCGCACGAACTCAATACGCCCCTCACGCCGATCCGTTTGCAGACGCACATGTTGCGTAACATGCCCGACAACATGATCCACCCCGAAGCGAAAAAACGCGTCGAGGTCTTGGAACGCAACGTGGAACGCATGGCCAAATTGGTAAGCGACGTGTTGGACGCGACACGAATCCAAGCCGAGCGTTTGGCGCTCCAACCACGGAACGTGCCCGTCGCTCCGTGGGTGAGCGAGGCCGTGGAATCGTACCAAGCCGTCGCGCGCGCAAAAGGAATCAACATCACCACCCGACTCAACGGGGTCGAATCCGTCTGGATCGATCCCGGCCGAGGTCACCAGATCCTCGCGAACCTTCTCAGCAACGCCATCAAGTTCACACCCGCCGGCGGCAAGGTCGTGGTCGAGGTGGCCGCACACGAGAACGCCGCGCGTCTGACCGTCACCGACACGGGTCGCGGCCTCCTTCCCGGCGAAGTCGCGCGGCTGTTCAAGCCGTTCTCACAAGTCCACGACCCGATGGAGGTCACGGAAAGTGGAACCGGCTTGGGTCTCTATGTCTGTAAAGGCCTCGTCGAGGCTCAGGGCGGCAAGCTTTGGGTCGAAAGCGAAGGACGTGGCCGCGGCTCGTCGTTCCATTTCCTCGTACCGAGATCCGCCCATGGCAACACAATCGAAGACCGCGTGTCCCGCGTGATTTGAACGTGGACCTTACATGCCGGGCGTCGACGTCGCCATCGTGACGTCCTCGGCTTTGAGCGTGCTGCGTTTGGCGCTTCCGCACGCGCGCGCGGCCGCGTCGCCCAGGTTTCGCAGATAATCCTCGGCCTTCCCTTTGGCGGCCTCGATCGCCTCGGGCGAGACGCGCCACTCGGAGCCGCTCGGGGGACTTCCGGCGCGGGCGGTGCCTTCCTTCAGGAGCGCCTTGACATGCGAATCGGCAAGGGTCATGGGGTGCCGGAAGCCCGGCGGCGGTTCTTTAGCGTACCGGGCGGCAACTTAGGCCGTTGTGTTGGGTGTTTCAGACGAGGCCCATCGGGTCCCAGAGACGAACCACGATCAGGAACCCCAGAGCGGCGCCGGCGGCATCGAAAAACATGTCGCTCAATGAGTTGCGCCACGTCTCGTGACCGAAGGGAATGCCGTGGCGGGCAAGCGTCGGTCCCAGGAGAAAGATCTCGAAGGGTTCCCAGGCGACCAAGAAAATGATGGCCCACAAGGGGCCGAAGACGATGGTCAAGCCGACGCCCCACGCGACATGTGCGACGCTCCAGATGTCGATGAGGTCATTGTTGCGCAGCCGGCCACCCAGGCGGAGGGCGTTCGCGTCGCCAACGCTGGGAGTGACCGTAGGGGCCATTGCGTTCACTGGACCGTTCGGAGTGATAAGGAAGAGGTTTCACGCAATCGCCGGTGAGCGAGGCCGGGATGATCCCGTCGCCCGAGTCGCACGTGAAGGTCCAGGCCGTTGCACGTTGCGTGGGGTTAGCGCTGATTGCACCCACGGGGCAGACGCAAGTCCAAATCCGGAAGGGGGTCTGTAAGGAGGTTGATCATCATGCACAACATCTCCTGTTTCGGATCCCTCGGCGAGGCCATCATCGGAGTCGTCGCCGTCCGCGGGAAGGGATGCGCATGAACGTCCTCGGTTGGATCTTCATCGCCGTGATCGCGCTTCTCATCTTCGGCGTCCTCTCGATCAGCATCCGCTGAACGCGCACCACCCATCCCGAAACAGGCCTTCCATGAACCGAACCCAAAAACCATCCGGGCATCGAACCAAGACAACGCAGCACCGCCTGCAACTGTTGAGCACTGTGCTTCTGGCGGTCGCCCGCACGATCGGATTCGTGGCCGCCGTCATTGGGATCTTCAAGGCGCTGCGGACGGCCAAAAAGACAGGGTAGACGGTTCCGGCTTAAGCCATTGAAACTAGGACGCCCGCCGCGCCGGAACCGAGGACGATGAGCGGCACGGCGGCACGCGATTTCCACACATATTGCAAGCCCAGGGCCACCACAAAGATAGCGACGGCGAACACGTCCGTGACGATCGTCACGAGCAAGTAAAGGGCGGTGAAGCCGATGAGCCCGATCACGCCCGCGGTGATTCCGTCCAGGAGATCGTGGAGACGGCGATCCGCGATCAACCGGTCCAAGTGTCGTTGGCCCGCCAAGGTGATCGCGAAGGCGGGCAAGAAGATCGCGGCGGTCATGACGATGGCGCCAAGGGGACCTGCGCCGGCGTATCCGACAAACGTGGCGAAGATGATGAGTGGTGCCGGCAAGATGCCGCCGATGGCGATTCCTTCGAGGAACTGCGCCTGCGACATCCACCCGTCGGGGCCCGTTGCGTCTTCTTGGAGGAACGGGATCACCGTGTAGGCCCCGCCGAACGTCAGCGCGCCCGCCTTGAACCCGGAGACGAAAACATCGACGAGCGTCGGACGCACCGCGCCGACCGCCGTGTCCGCGTCGTCTTGCCAGGGGACATCGAGCCCGGGTCCCGCCAAGGCAAACCCGAGCAATACGGTTATGAGCACAATGCCGAGGGAGGCCGCGGCCCAGGTGTGTTCTCGCCGCGCGAGCCAATAGGCAAGCCCTGCGAGCGGGAGCGTCACAAAGAACGGAGCGCCCAGGATGGTCGCGAGGAGCGTCGCGATGGCGATGCCGACGAGGTAACGATCGTGGAGGGCGTGGTTCGATAGTCGATGCGTCGCGCGCACGACGAGCGCCACCACCGCGGGGCGCATGCCCGAGAAAAGTGCGATCACCGTCGGCGACGCGAGCCCGTATTCGAAGTACATCCACGACAAAAGGAACATCAGGGCAAAACCGGGAAGCAAGAAGCCGAGTCCGGCAAGGAGTCCGCCGATCCGTCCCCGGCTCAACATGCCATAATGGACGCAGAGTTCGTGGGCTTCAGGCCCCGGGAGTGCTTGGTAGACCGCGAGGGTGCGGT
Organism: uncultured Halobacteriales archaeon; assembly: GCA_964408365.1. Classification (GTDB taxonomy): domain Archaea; phylum Thermoplasmatota; class E2; order JACPAO01; family JACPAO01; genus JACPAO01. Next base: position 21,597 of record CAYOZB010000012.1, read on the forward strand.
TGAACCGTTCCGTGGAGACCCACTTTTTCTCGGCGACGAGTTCTCGTCGGATCATCGCGATCTGTGCCACGGGGCCGCCCCATGCGAGCGCGCCGAACCGTAGGTAGCGCAAGAACAAGCGGCCCAGCGGCTCGGGCGGAACAACAGGCTCGTCGATCGCTGCGACCGCACCCGGCGACTCTCGAGCTTCGGCCTGCAACGCGGGGGCGAAGGGCTTGGTTTGCGGAAAAATGCGACCCTCGTCGGATGCCCGGCCAGGCTCGGTCCGAAAAGCTTGAAGGGGTTGCGCGTTTTCGAAGGCGCGTACCGCGTGCGTCGTTCTACCTCATTCTTCGCCGTTTTGCTCATGCTTCTTCTTGCGTTGGCCGCGGCGCCCTCATCGAATGCCCACGGCGTCGCCGAGGAAGACAAACAGTTCCTTGAGCGAAACCGCGGCATCCAGGTCGGCCCGTTCCTGTACCTCGGCGCCAAGCACATGGTGACCGGGTACGACCACCTCCTGTTCCTGCTGGGCGTGATCTTTTTCCTCTACCGAATCAAGGAAGTGATCAGCTACGTCACGTACTTCACGCTCGGCCACAGCCTGACCCTCATCCTTGGCGTGATGCTCAACATTCCAGCGAACTCCTACTTGATCGACGCCATCATCGGCTTCAGCGTCGTCTACAAAGGCTTCGACAACCTTGGCGGGTTCCGCACGTTCTTCGGATTCCAACCCGACACCAAGGTCGCCGTCGGAATCTTCGGCCTGTTCCACGGGTTCGGGTTGGCGACGAAAGTGCAGGATTTCTCGCTGGACCGCCAAGGCCTCTTCACGAACATCATCGCGTTCAACATCGGCGTCGAGATCGGACAATTCCTCGCACTGACGTTCATGGTGATCGGCATCACGTATTGGCGCATGCACAAGAGTTTCGCGCGTCACGCGTTCCTCACGAACGTCCTCATCATGGTCGGCGGGTTCATGCTCATCGGGTACCAGCTGACCGGCTACTTTGTGGAGGCCTGACGTTGGTGGACGAAACGCCCGCGCCGCCGACCCCGACTCCTTCCCGGAAAAAATTGGCCCAAGCGACCCCCGTTGCCGCGCTCGTTGCGGCCATCGTGCTCGTCGTCGCCATTCTGCCGGCCGAGTACGGCGTCGATCCGACCGGCATCGGCGGTTTCTTCGGATTCGCAAAACTTGGCGAGGACGCGCCGACCATCGTCGACACTTCCGGCCAAGGGCCCGAGACCGTGTTCGCCTTCGACCTGGCGTGGCAGGTCCGCGACGAAAAACTGTTCGAGGACGACGGCTACCTCAGACCCGTGGACGCGCAAGAACGCGTCACGGTCCCGTTTTCGGGTACGAATCTGACGCACATGGTCGCGACCTTGGAATGGACTGACGACGATCGCGTCGGGGGCGAACCGACGGAGCCGGATCTGTTCGAGGTGAGCATCGAAGCACCCGATGGTCGTCAAAGCCAGTACGTCAGCGGAAGGAACGACCCCGCGGGCACCGGTCGCATCTCGGTGTCGTTGCAGTGGCGAAGCATTCCGTCACCGTCGGTGGACGAGTCGGGACAATACGTGGTGGACGCCCGTGAGGATCGAAGTGCGCAGGGAACGTGGAACGTCCTGGTGCGGATCTACAATGCTGGAGGAAACACCCACGGGCCCGACCCTGGCAACGCGTGGACACTCGTCGTCAAGGCGCGCACGTACGGGATCACGAACCTTGGGACGTTCGGTTCCGGCGAACCCGGCGACCGCGTGACGTTGACCCTCGAGCCTGGAGGTTCGGTTGAGTACAAGTTCGGAATGAGCGCCGGTGCAAACATGACGTACCGTTGGACCAGCACCGCGGCTCTCACGTATGATTTCCACGGCGACGAACCCGGCCAGGAAGACTCACCGAACTCGCACGAGCAAGGCGTCGCCGATCGGGATGAAGGAAACTTCACCGCACCCTTTTCTGGGCGTCACGGCTGGTGGTGGCACAACGGCGGCCAACAGCCCATCGCGATCACGTTGACGACGCAAGGCCAATACACGATCCTGGGGGTCGTCTGACCTCTGGCCAAGAAAACAGCGCCGCCAACACCCGGCCCAATCCCCCCGTCGGACCGACGCAGACTCTTTTTCGCCACGGTTGCCGCGTTCCTCACCGCCGCCATGGTACTGTTGGTGGCGATCCTGCCGGCCGAATACGGCCTGGATCCTACTGGCATCGGTGGAATTCTCGGTTTCACAAAACTCGCCAACAATCCCGTCGAGGGCAACACGACCGGCACGAATTCGACGAGCCTCTACAAGTACCGCCTCACCTGGCCGGTCGTCGCAGAACCGGGCGAGAACCGAGCCGGCTACACCCGCGAAGGAACCACCAGCAACGTGTTCGTCAATGTGGACAAACTGAACGTCACCCGTGTCGGGGCTCTCTTGACGTGGGCCGATGACAATGAGACCGGCGGCCAACGTACGAAGCCGGATCTCTTCGAACTCCAAATCATCGGGCCCGACCAGGTGCCGGGCGAACCGGACTTGGGGCGCAACGGTGCGGACGGTGCCGGCAACGTGTCGGCCGGATTCGATTGGCGGACCCCGCCTCCTTCGCGGGAAGTCCGCGCCACGACAGATGAGGAGGCCGCTGCGCAGGCCGACGGATTGGTGCCGTTTGATCGAAGTGCGTCCGGCGAGTGGACGGTGCGGATCACGCTCCACGATGCCGGGGACGTCGACGCCGGCGTCCAATTCCCGGGGCCGGCCGGCGACGAAGGCAACGCGTGGAACCTGGCCTTGACGGTCGAATCGTTCCGATTCGATCGGGGAAGCCTCAACGAGTCGAAGGAACGGGAGGACCGCGTCCGCCTCGAGATCCCGCCGGGCACAGGTCTCGAATACAAGTTCGACATGGAGATGGGCGCTCCGATGGACTACGCATGGAACACGACCGGTGCCCGGCTCCACTACGATTTCCACGGCGAGGCCCGTGGAGACACGAGCGGCGCCTTCATCAGCCACAAGAGTGGCTCCGATGATCGCGACGAAGGCAGCTTTGTGGCGCCGTTCGCGGGGACGCACGGATGGTTCTGGGAGAATCAAGGTACCGAATCCATCACGGTCGAATTGGTGACGGCGGGCGTCTACACGATCATTGGAAAGACGTGAAACGAGGAGGACACACGAGCATGTTGAAGATCCAAAACGAGGTCCGGAGTACATCGTGGATGGCCGCCATCATGGCAGCGAGCTTGTTCGCCGGTTGCAGTGGCGATCCGACCTACGAACCGTACGACCGCGAGGACACCAACACCATCACGATCCCCGCCGCGCAAGGAGTCGAGTTCAAACTCTTCGTGCGCGAAGGCGACAGTTTCCAATACACGTGGTCCGCCGGGCGCAGCCTCAAATTTGATTTCCATGGAGAGCTCGAAGGCGACAAGAGCGGCGCCTTCACGAGCCACAAGACCGGCAACGCTGCAAGCGACTCGGGGAGCCTCAAGGCGCCTTTTACGGGGACGCATGGTTGGTATTGGGAGAACGCGGGTGCCCAGGCGGCCGCGGTGACGATCAAGACCGACGGCATCTACGACATCGTGGGCGAGACCGGAAAGAAGCACTGAGCGTGCACCCGGCGACGGCACATTCTCCCCTGCACGCTCATCCAACGTCATCTGGTTCCGGGCGGCCTCCTCTTATTTGACCGGCGAGCGCTTTTCCGGCGGCGTCATGGCGGTACCGGCCGACGAACATCCAGTCCGGCATTGGTTTCGGCGTCTCGTGGAACCCAGCGCGCGGATCACGGAACCGGAAGCACGGCGACGCGCCGCGCTCCATTCGAGCCTGGTCCTCGTCCTGCTCGTCGGAGCCTTCATCGCCGTCATGATCGAGGAAGCGGAACACGGCTTCTTCCAGGTGGTCGACGCGGCCCACTTCGTCATTTGGATCGGCCTCCTGGCTCTCGTGGGCGCGTATGCGCTGAGCCGGACGCGTCACTACACGGTCTCCGCCGTCCTGACCGTGTTGACACTTTCGACGCTGATCTGGCGCCTCTGGGCCGCGATCGCGGTCGAAGAGCCGGGGAACGACACTCTGTACTTCGTCGCCCTTCCCCTGATTCTTAGTGCCTTGCTTCTGCCGCTCGTCTACACCCTCGCGTTCATCGCGCTGACGCTTGGGAGCGTCCTTCTCATACCCACGTTCGCGTCGTTGCTTCAGGCGGACGTCGGGACCGACCTGGTCTTCAACCTCGGGACCTTCGTCCTCCTGGTTTCTTCCCTCATCATCGCCGGTGCGACGTTGCTCGACCGGGCCCGCAAGCGACTCGCGGACCAAGGCATCGAGCTTCGCCGACAGACCGAGGCCGCCGCGTCGGCAAACCAACAGTTGAAGCAACTGGAGGCCAACCGGATCCAGTTCCTCAACCAAGCCACGCACGACCTCGCCTCGCCGTTGACTCCGGTGAAGCTTCAGGTGGAACTCATCCGCCTGGCGAGCGTGGAACACCCGGAGCTCAAGGTCGGCCCGTCCGTGAAAATGATCCAACGCAACCTGGCACTCTTCGAGCATCTCTTGAATGACATCCGCGACCTCGCCAAGATGGATGCGGGGAAACTGCATCTGGAAAGATCCAAGGTCCGCCTTCAGGACGTAGTCACGGAAGTGTGCGGGTTCTACAACCCCGTCGCCGAGATAGCGGGCGTACGGATCGACGTCGACGTGCCGGCTGACCTCCACGTTTGGGCGGATCATCGTCGTGCGCAACAAATCCTCAACAATCTCGTTGCGAACGCCATCCGGTTCTCCCCCACCTGGGCCGCCGTCACCGTGGCGGCACGCCAGAGCCCGGACAGCGTCGAGGTTCGGGTGACCGACCAAGGTCGCGGTCTCACGGGCGATGAGATCTCGAAACTGTTCCGACCGTTTAGTCAGGTCCACGACCGGTCCGAGGTCAAGGAACGCGGCACCGGGCTGGGCCTCTACATCTGCAAAGGGTTCGTCGAAGCCCACGGCGGCCGCATCTGGGTCGAGAGCCAGGGACGCGGCAAGGGCTCGGCGTTCGCGTTCACGCTGCCGGCGACCGGACCGGCGACACCCTAGCCGCGCGCCTTTTGGTCCTCGTTTTTCGGCTGCGGCGCTGGTTCTCATCTGTTGATTGGATGTATAAGGTTGGCCGCGAGGATTAAGCGGCGAAGTCGATTTGGAACCTCGTGCTCAATCGAACCAGTGATGACCGACCCGTCGCCGCGTACCTCGCCGGCCTCGATGTCAAAGATCGCGCCGCGCTGCAACGATTGCAAGAGATCATCCTCGAGGTTGCACCCGATGCCGTGGAGGCCTTGAGTTACGGCATGGCGGCTTTCAAGCTCGACGGCAAACCCATCGCCGCGTTCGCGGCCTTCGAACATCATCTCAGTTTTTCCCGATGAGCGGCAGCGTACTGGAGCCGCTGAAGGCGGATCTCAAGGGCTTCCGGACGTCGAAGGGCACCGTCCAATTCACGCTTGAGAAACCTCTTCCCGTGGCGCTCGTCAAGAAGATCGTCAGGGCCAGGATCGCCGAGATCCAAGCCATCAAAATCCGCCCTTGAGGGGTGGGAGTCACAGAATTTCTGCGGGGGGCCGGCCGGCCTGGCCGGGCTCAAAGCTTAGTGGCCGGATCCCGAACCAGAACCGTTGAAGACGCTTGGATTGGGACCGCCCTCGACGTGCAACACCCCGGCGGCGCCGCGATCGATGGCGTGCGTCAACCAGTGGTCGACCAGCAGGTAGTTCCCGGGCACTTCCACCCTGAATTCGACGATTGTGGAGCCGCCGGCCGGGACGAGCGTCGTTTGAACATCCGTGTCGGGCGCGGCCATGGACCCTTCTTGCCACACCTTGTCGAAGATCTCCCCGATGATGTGGAAGCTGCTTGGCACGAGGCCGCCGACTCCGAAATAGATCCGGACCGTCTCGTTGACGTTCGCCTGGAGGGCACCTTCGCCAGTCAACGCGCCGACGCGGCCATTCAAGAGGAAGTATTCGGGGTCCTCGTCGAGCATCTTGTCGTGGCTGAAGTCTTGGCGTCCCTGGTCCCCGAGGGCGCCGGCAGTGTACACTTCGCCTTGCACGACGTAATACTCGCGGTCGGCCGCGGGCCAAGGCTTCTCGGCGGGCTCGACCAGGATGAGACCGTACATGCCGTTCGCGACGTGCGTGGGGATGTGCGGAGTCGCGCAGTGGTACACGTAGAGGCCCGGGTTGAGCGCCTGGAACGTGAACGATGAAGACTTGCCGGGTTCCGTCTGCGTCGCCCCGGCGCCCCCACCGGGGCCCGTGACGGCGTGGAAGTCGATGCTGTGCGGGTGCTTGCTGTCGGCCGCGTTCTTGAGCGTGAAGTTCACGGTGTCGCCTTCGCGGATCCGTAGCATCGGACCCGGGACGGTGCTGTTGAAGGTCCAGAATTCGTAGTCGACACCGTCGGCGAGTTGGGCGACGACTTCCTTGGTCTCCAGCTCAAGATGCAATGCAGCGGGTTGGGTGCGACCGGTCGGCGGCGGCGCGACGGGGTTCGGGATGACCTTCGTGCCGACTTGTTCGGCGGGCGCGTCACCGGTGACGATGATCTTGCCAACCATGCCGACGTACTTGCCGTCCGCGCCCTTGGATGCGTGGGGGATGCAGAAGTACTCGTACGTCCCGGGCGTCGTGAACTGGAAACTCCACGACTTTCCTTTTGCGAGCCACGTGGATTGAGGGTCGCCGCTTCCCTGGGTTCCCCAAAGAACTTTGTCGGTCGGCGTCACGGTGTGGGCGACGGCGTCAAGGTTGGTCCAGGTCACGGTGGAGCCGACTCCGACCGTGATGGTCTGGGGAGCATACGTGAAGTCTTTCATGTCCACGGTGACGTTTCTGGGGGCGAGGGATTCGCCGGGCCGGTGCACGACGGACGGATCCATGCAACCGGCCAACGCGACGGCCATGAGGAGTGCGATTGCGGCGAATACGGAGACTCGGTCGTTGGTCATGGTATCTACTCCACGATGATGGTGCCGATCATGCCGGCATACTTGCCGTCTGCTTTAGCGCTGTGGGGCACGCAGTGGTACGCGTACTGTCCCGGCTCGGTGAACGTGTACGAGAAGGACGCGCCTTTCGCGATGGTCCCGCTGTCGAGTGGGCCGGCCGCGTCGTCGCTGGTCACTGTGTGGGGGACCGGGTCCTCGTTGCGCCACGTGACCGTGTCGCCGACCTTGACGCGAAGCGACGCCGAGGCGAACTTGTAATCTTTCATCGCCACGACCAACCCAGACGATTCGGAGACGGATCCGGAGCCGCCCGAGCTGGGGGACGCGTGTTGGTGGCCCCCATCCATGGTGGACCAGTGGTCGCGGCCCACTTGGACCAGGCCGACCGTGCCTCCCGGGTACGTGTCGTCGTTGACGAGATGGTCTTCGTAGTGGTCGTGAAACATCCAGACCCCGGGTTGGTCGGAGCGGTAGTCGATGACGCGCGTCTCGCCCGGCGAGAGAGGCATGACGTCGATGGGTTGCGGAGCGGGCCAGATCTGTTGGCTCAGCAAGCCGTGGAAGTGGACTGCGACGGGAATCATGCTGAGGCTGGAGACGTAGAACCGCGCGGTCCGGCCGAGCTCGACCTGGAACGGGATGGTGCTGGGGAAGCTTCGCCCGTTGATCGTGTACGCCTCCGGGGTGGCGTTCAGGTTTGGGTTCCAGTCGCTGAACACGACGAAGTGTTCACGCTCAGGCCGGGGCGCGTCCCACCCACCTTGGGGGTCCACGATGAACTGGCCATAGAGGCCCTTCTGGATGTGGATCCGCGTGTCGACGTGGCAGTGGTAAACGAACGCTCCGGAGGGTCCCGCGATGAAGTCGTACGCGAAGTGACCACCCGGCGGCACTTCCTCGACGCCGTCCATGCCCACTGGGTGTGCGCCATGGAAGTGCACATTGTGGGCCAACGTGTGGTTGTTGTAGAAATGGACCAGCACACGGTCGCCTTCGCGGACGCGGATCAACGGGCCAGGGACCATGTCGTTGAACGTCCACATCGTGACCGATTTGCCTGGGTAGAGTTCGATTGTGGATTCCTTGGCTTCGAGGATGAATTCGCGAACGGCCGGGTTCACCTCTGGCGACATGGTGCAGCCGGCGAGCGCGGTTGCCGCGAAGATCGCAGCAACCAGAATTCCGCTGAGTTTGCGTTGCGAAGACATTTTGGGCTCCAAGGACCGGATGAATCGTTTGTAAACCATAATCCGGGGTCCGATTCTCGGGGTTGATTCTCAGAGCTGAGAACGAACCGGAACGGGCTTCGCTCCCGCGGCTTGGATTACTCCGGGACGGCTTTCCCTGCCTGTAATGGTTTCCGGCCTCAAGCGCCAAACAAGCGAACCCTTCGCGTTTCGCCGCGCCGTTTCTTCGGGGTTGAGCGCCCAATCTGGAGGAAACGGCACGCGACGGAGCGCTCCCTCGGCCGCTTCGCGCGCCGCCGCACCGGTTAGACGTTCGATCCGTCCGAGGACGTGGACGCTCCTCCATGAATCAGCAGATGCCACCTCCGACACGAGAAGGCATGCTTGTTTTGTGGCAGCCAAGTAATCGTCCTTCATGCCTGGACGCATGTGAAAATAGAATGCGTTCTCGTCGCGGCCATACAAGACCGGGATCGCGTACGCGTCGCCGCCGGCAGAAAGAGCGAGAACCGCATGGCCCGCGCGTCCTAGGAACCGTTCGATTTCAGGCATGGACATTTCTTGCATGGTGGTGGCCTCGGATACGCGGCGCGGAAACCTTGGGAGGTGAGGGGAAGAGGGGGTCCTTTGCTTTCTCCACTCACCTGGGTTTGGTCGCCGATGTCGTGGGCGAGGTCCGCGAACCCGTTTTTCCGGTCCGCCGTTGCCCATTCGTCGTGGGGCGGGGATCCTTGTCTCCGAGGTTGCGGGACTGGGTTCTTGGACGGTGCCCACTACTAGTCTGGTCGAGGGGGACTTTGATGGTGTTGCTGATTCCCACGCGCAAGAACTACGGGGCGTGTTGGGATAGGGGATTCTTCGGTCGACGCTGGGCCGTCGCCAGCCACAGCGCGAACACACCCGCAAGCTGGGTGGCGATCAATGTCGTCCGTGCGAGGACCGGCCAACCGTGGCCATACACGGAGTGCGGATCTACGTAGGCAAGGCCCCCATGGATGAATGCGATTTCGACGACCAGGAACCAAGGAACGGCTGGATGGTGATACAAAACCACCAGCGCAGCGACTCCGAAGAAAGCGAAATGGGTCCACACGGATCCTTCGAACAAGTGGATGGTGATCGCCTGCGCCGTGCACAGACCAGCCGTCGCGAGGCCGACGCGTTGCCACGCGTCGGGCCATGCCCAAAGGGCGACAACGCCGAAGCCAACTGGTATCAGTGCCTCCGTCACGCCGTGTTCGACCCCATAATCGAGCACGGCAGCCACGATCACGATAGCCGCTGCCCAGCCGAACACCATCGAAACGACGAGTCGGTGGCGGTTTTGGAATCGCGCCTCGTCCGCCGACATCATTGTGCACGCGGCCAATCCTGGGGAGGGCTTTCAATCCCACCGGCTGCGGCGTCGGATCACCGGAGGACGGAGTATACCAGGACCACGAAGCCAACGAGGGTCACGACCGCCTCGAAGATGTGGGATTGGTCGATGGTCCACCCGATGGCTTGATACGCGATGCCTTCCGAGATGGCGCCGAGGGTCAGGATGCCCATGCCGACTGCCAGCCACAACACGTTCTTGGCGGGCCGTTGTCGGTACGCCTTGAACGCGAGATAAACGATGTAGAACCCGGCCAGTACCGTGAAGAACTTGATGAGCACGAGGAAGAGTTCGGTGCTGATCCCCGCCATCAGGGCCGCCCCCCAAGGGCGTTCCAGACGCGCGCCAACCGTTCGTGCACGCCCTCAAGCGGCTCCCAATAGATCCGCACGCCCCCGCCGTCGAGCTCGATTCGCGCCTTCTGGACTCGGGATCGGTAGAGCTCGTACCGCTTGCCGTCGGGCGTGAGCGCGCTGCGCTCAATGAATAACAGGCCATCCTCGACGAGCGACGTCACATGCCGGTAGACCGTGGCTTGCGGCAACTGTGTGTCCTTTTCCATGTCCTTCACCGACTTCGCTTTCTTCACGCACACCGCCAAGATGCGGCGGGCATACTCGTTCGACAATGCATTAGCGACCTTGGCCTCGTCTACGTGGAGTTTCGCGGGCTCGTCGATACGGTCACCCTTGTGGGGTAGGGCGAGACCGTGCTGGACGTTTTAACCCGCTTGGAAGGGTTGCATGCGGCCTGGGCGGCCAATAGGGGCCGGATGATTCTCGTTCTTGAGAATCAGCCCCCGGAATCGCACCACCCGGTTTATCCCACAGAGGACACAGCCCATGAATGGTGGCAAGAATGGTCCCCGAACTCGCAAACCCCGCCCAACGCATCAACCGCGTCCAGACCGAGACCCAAACCCTGAGTGAGGTGCGAAACCCGGTCCAGTACGTTTGGGCCAGCGCAAGGATCGGCCTCGGCTTCATCTTCTTCTGGGCCTTCATCGACAAACTCTTCGGACTCGGATACACCACCCCCGCCGCGCGCGCCTGGATCAACGGCGGCAACCCGACCCAAGGCTACCTGTCCTCGAGCTTCGGGCCCTTCGCGGACGTGTTCCAAGCGATGGCGGGCCATCCTGTGACGAACCTGCTCTTCATGGGAGGCCTCCTCGGCGTCGGCCTCGCCTTGCTGCTCGGGATGGGCGTCCGCATCGCAGGCTACTCCGGCGCGGCCATGATGCTCATGATGTACCTCAGCCACCCCATCTTCGCCGCCTCGCCGCACGGGACCAATCCCGTGATTGACGACCACATCATCTACGGACTCGTCCTCATCGTCCTCGCCTTCGCCCACGCAGGCCGCTACCTCGGCCTCGGTGCGTGGTGGGAACGCCAACCCATCGTCCGCCGATACCCAATCCTGGCCTGAAGCACCAAACAAGACGTGAGAAACCATGCAACCAATGATCCTGGCTCCCCTCATCGTGACCCTCCTCGCCGGCGGAGGCTTCGTCGTCAACGAGTGGAGCCACGGCGCACTCAGCGAATCGATGGGTATGGGCCACCACCACATGCTCGACTACCACGACCCGAGCTGCGAGAAGCATGGGCCCATGGGTCACGGCTCGTACCAACCCCTGAACGCGACCGACATGTGCGGCCCGATGATGGGAGACGATCGCGGCTCCATGATGGGAGGCGGCTAAGGTGGAACGACGCCTCGTCGCTTTGTGGACCCTTGGCATCGCCGCACTGGCGCTTCTTCTTGCTTCCTTCACGGGACGCGGCGAAGGCTTGGCCGGGACCGGAATGTTCGCCCACATGGCATGGTCATACATCTTCGGCCTCGCGATCCTGGGCCTCGTCGTCTGGCTTCTCGCGACCCGACCCCAAACCAGGGACGCCCCGAAGTGATCAGCATGCTATGATGCGCCCGATACGATCCCGGGTATTGCCTGAACCCCTCAGACATCCGGCTGAACTCAGCGGCACCACGTCACTCGGCAGATGGGGCCGGGCAAGAGTAGAACGACTCGCCGCGGCACAGTTTCGGAAGGCGCGAATAGTGTGCCCTTCACGAGCGATTTGACGGGGCCGATGTCGGTCTCGACCTCGACGGCAAAGCACACGTCAGCAACGTCGACCGACGCATGGTCTGCCGGAATCGATGGGCTGATGTCTGGGGGCGGTACGGTCACGCAACCCGCCAGCATGAGGAAAATGCCGACGATTCCCGCTCCGCGCCACCGCGGCCGCCGCCCGCTTGGTCATGTCGAGACCGGGAACATGCCCGGCGACCCACTTTTCTCGTTGGGCGTGGGCGCGAGTTCGTGGGCCTGTAACCAAGTGGCGACGCGGTCGACCCATTGCGGCATCGAGCGGTGGAACATGAACCCGTGGTTCGAGTCCGTTTGCCACCACGATTCGACATCGCAAGCCACAGGTTGACAGCCCGGGCGCGAATGCCAATAGGTTTCCTCTTTACGTTGGGGATCGTGATTTGGCAACCCTTGGTACGGGAACGAATGATCGGCAAACGTCAGGAGGACGGGGTAATCCGCCTGGATCATTTGCACGATGGCGGGGTGTTCAGCAATCGCCGCCGGCATGCTGTGGAGCACCGCCTTGGGAATGAAATCGGGGTTCGGTTCGCACGAGGCAACGATTTTTTCGCGCACGGCCTCGTCCACGCCCGGCCCATAGAAGTAGAGGGCGTCGCAGTCGCTGCGTTGGTCCGCAGTGACGCGAGGAAACGTGATTGCGGCTTGAACAACCGATTTGGGGCGCCATGCTAGGTCCCGAACGTTCTAGCCGCGTGGCAGGCGCTCAGTCTTCAGTTTTTGCGCGTCCACACCGCGGGTTTATAGGAATGAACAAAACAAACTCTGGCACACATGTCCTTCGAGAAGGACGTGGGCCGAAACTGAGGCGCGAGCGTGCGACGAATCCTGCTGGTCGACGACGAAGAAGACATCCTGGATTCCCTAAAGTCTGTCTTCGAATCCGCCATCCTAAAATCAACGGTCCGAACGGCCACGCGGGCACAGGACGCATTGAAATTGCTGGCGACCGAGACCTTCGCCCTGATCGTGACCGATTATCGGATGCCCGGGATGGACGGGTTGGAGTTCGCGCGCGAGGTCAGGAAGGTCGACCCCGCGGTCCCGATCATCATGATGACCGCATTTCCCGACGCCACGCTCGCCGATCGTGCGAAAGAGGCCGGTGTCGGCCTCGTCATCGTCAAACCATTCGAATTGCAGTTCGTCGTCCAATTGGTGGCCGGGGTCATCGAAGGGCGTGGGTTCAATCCCTAGTTGTTCCAAGTTGTCGTGGAACGGCGGAACGGCCGCGGGAGCTCAACGTCAGCCATCGTTCTCGGCGATGATAACCTACGAAAGGGATAAGGCCCTCTTGGGGGCGAGATAAGTCTGGCTATTCTGAATGCGACCATCGATCCTGCGCCGCGCGCAGAGCCAGTTCGAGGCAGACCGCGCAAGCACCTCGCGCGAGAGGATGATGCGCCACGTTCTGCCAGCGTTCTCAGCCCTCGCTGCGGTGTGGCTCATCCTGTATGGCGCCATCTATCTCCAGGACGGCAACGTGGGACTTGGGTTGCTCTACGCGCTCAGCCTGGTAGCAGTCGCCGCAAACGCACTATACTATTGGCTTACGCGACGGTTGCAGGCCGGCTCCAACGTGATGGCGGGCGTTGGGCTGCTGGTCCTGCTGTCGACCTTTGCCCAGGCACCTTTCGGGGCAGCGACGGGCATCTGGCTCGTCGCGTACGTTGTCTTTGTCATGTTCCTCACGGGTACGCGCTTCGGCACGGCCTGGGTCGCGGCCATCTTGGTGGGTTGTGCAATCATCGTCGGTCTCGACGCGGCGGGCACCTTGGCGGTGCCATACGACTTTGTGTCCATCGTCAATTTGTTTTTCGCGACGGCCATCACCTACGTGCTGATGTTCGTGTTCATGATCGTCTTGCAAGGCTTCGAACAAGACCTTCGCCAACGCGTCGCCCAGCTCGACGAGGCGCAGACCGTCGGCCGGATCGGCAGTTGGACGTGGGACATCCCAACAAACCGCGTCTCCTGGTCGGATCAAATGTACCGAGTATACGGCTACGAACCGGGCGGTCTTGCCGTCGATTACCAGACATTCCTGAAGCTTGTGCACCCTGAGGACCGCGACGTGGTCAACGCCAAGGTCCAGGATTCCTATGTCACCCTTAAGCCGTTCCAGTTCCAGCACCGCGCCCTGCGGCCCGACGGCAAGCTGCGCTGGCTGGAAAGTCGAGGCCAGGTGCTTGCCGGTCGCGACGGCAAGCCCGCGACCATGTTCGGAACCGGCCAAGACATCACCCCCATGAAGGCGGCCGAGGAAAGAAGCCGACGACTCATCGAATCCAGCCCCGACGCCCTTGTCATCACCGACGATCAAGGGCTGATCGTCCAAGTCAACCAGGAGGCCGAACGCCTGTTCGGTTACTCCCGCACCGAGCTCGTCGGAAGCGCCGTCGAGAAGCTCATCCCGACCCCGCTGCGCGATGTCCACATTTCGCACCGCGCCTCGTACATGAAGAACCCGAAGGCACGGCCCATGGGCGCAAACCGCGCGCTTCGCGCGGTCCGTAAGGACGGCGGGGAATTCCCGGTCGAGATCAGCCTTAGCCCCATCGAGACGCCCGACGGGGTCATGGTGATGAGCGCTGTCCGTGACGTGTCCGAGCGCCAACGCGTGATGAAGGAACGCGAAGAATTGGAGCTGCTGCGCCAGGTCAACGAGTTCCGGTCGCAGTTCATCAACATGGCGGCCCACGAGCTGAACACGCCCTTGACTCCCCTCAAACTCCAGGTAGATATTCTGAAGGACCCGGACCTTGCCCCGGAGCAGCGGGCGCACAGCATCCAGGTGCTCGAACGCAACCTCGAACGGGTCGCGCACTTGGTCCAGAACATGTTGGACGTGGGCCGGATCCAGAGCGGCAGGATCCAATTCCAGGCCGGTCCGATGGACCTCAACGCCGCCGTGGTGGAGACGCTCGAATCGTTCGAGGAACTCGCGAAGCAACTCGGCGTCAAGCTGGAGACGAGCATCACGGGAGACCTCTATGTCGACGCGGACTCTCAACGCCTCGGCCAAGTGCTCCTTAACCTCGTGAACAACGCACTCAAGTTCACGCCCCCTGGAGGGCGAGTGCTCGTCGAGACCGAGATCATTGGCAAGGACGCCGCTGTCCGAGTCAAGGACACCGGGCTGGGACTCACGAGCGACCAGATCGCAAAGTTGTTCCGGCCCTTCAGTCAGGTGCATGCAGCAGTCCAGACTGCTACTAAGCCGGGGACGGGGCTGGGCTTGTACATCAGCCGACAACTCGTGGAACTGCACGGTGGCCGATTGTGGGTGGAAAGCGGCGGCCCCGACAACGGGTCCACCTTCGAGTTCCGGATCCCGATGACCGCTCCGAAAGTCGCGGTGAACGATGGCGAGGCCGGGCCAGAGAAGGAGGGCCAGAAAGCCGCCGTCCCGGCCCAGCAGCGTCATGACCTGGAGAATGACCAACGAACAACCAGGCGAGGACGCTGATGCACCGGGTCCTGTTGGTCGACGACGAGGAAGACATCCTCGATGCCCTCAAGACCATGTTGGAATCTAAGATCCCCAAGGCCACGATCCGAACGACGACGCGCCCGCAAGACGCTTTGAAGATGTTGGCGTCGGAGGATTTCGCGTTGATCGTGACCGATTTCCGAATGCCGGGAATGGATGGCCTCGAATTCGCGCGCGAGGCCCGAAAGATCTCCACCACGATCCCGATCATCCTCATGACCGCATACCCCGATCCAACCCTCGCGCAGAGCGCCAAGGACGCCGGCATCGGCCTGATGATCGCCAAGCCGTTCGAAAGCAAGTTTGTGGTCCAGCTCGTCAAAGGAATCATCGAGGGACGCGGCTTCGGACCCTAGGCGGCTGCTGCGTCGTGAATGGGGATGGTTCCGAGTTGGCTACCGAATGAGCCGACAGTCCGTACTCAATTCGGCAGCTCTTTATAGAAGTGATTAGCAAGGGTAGCTTCATATACAAGCGCTATCCTACGATTTCTTAGTCATCCCTTTTCGACCAAAGACAGGGAGGTAAAACGACCTATGTACGCACAAGGACAGCCCATTATCGTTCTGAAAGAAGGCACGCAGCGAGAGACCGGACGCGGCGCCCAGGCCAACAACATCTACGCGGCCCGGACCATCGCGAACGCGGTCAAGTCGACCCTCGGCCCCCGTGGTATGGACAAGATGCTCGTCGACTCGATGGGCGATGTTGTCATCACCAACGACGGCGCAACCATCCTCAAGGAAGTCGACGTGGCCCACCCGGCCGCCAAGATGATCATCGAGGTCGCCAAGACCCAAGACAACGAATGTGGCGACGGCACCACCTCGAGCGTCATCATGACCGGCGAACTTCTCAAGGTCGCCCAAGAACTCCTCGAGCAGGACGTCCACGCGACCATCCTCACCGAGGGCTTCAAGCTCGCGAAGAACAAGGCTCTCGAGATCATCAACAAACTCGCGCTCCCGGTCAAGAGCACCGACCGCAAGACGCTGCTCAACGTCGCGACGACGGCCCTCGCCTCGAAGGCCGCCAACGCCAACAGCGACCTCCTCGCGGGAATCGCCGTCGACGCCTGCCTCGCAGTCACCGAAGGCACGGGCGCTGAGACCGAAGTCGACATTGACAACATCCAGGTCCAGAAGGCCGTCGGCGCCTCCGTCGGAGACTCGAAGCTCATCAAGGGCATCATCCTCGACAAGGAACGCGTCCACAACGCCATGCCTGCGTCCATCAAGAACGCCAAGATCGCCCTCGCGGACGTCGCACTCGAAGTCAAGAAGACCGAAGTCGACGCCAAGATCGAGATCACCCAACCGAGCCAAATCGAGGCCTTCCTCGCTCAGGAAGAGAAATTCATCAAGAACCTCGTGGACAAAGTCGTCAAGTCGGGCGCCAACGTCCTCGTCTGCCAGAAGGGCATCGACGACCTCGCGCAGCACTTCCTTGCGAAGGCCGGCGTCTACGCCGTCCGCCGCGCCAAGAAGTCCGACATGGAAAAACTCGCCAAGGCCACCGGCGCCCAGATCGTCTCCACCCTCGACGACCTCACCGCGAAGACCCTCGGTGTGGCCGGCGAAGTCCGGGAAGAGAAGTTCGGTGACGACAAGTTCACGACCGTCTCCGAGTGCAAGAACCCGAAGGCCGTCAGCATCCTCCTTCGCGGCGGCACCGAGCACGTCGTCGATGAACTCGAGCGCGCCCTCCACGACGCCTTGAGCGTCGTCGGCGTCGCCATCGAGGACGGAAAGGTCCTCGCAGGCGGCGGCTCCTGGCAGACCGAAGTCGCTCTCGGCCTCCGAGAGTTCGCCCCCTCGGTCGGCGGACGCCAACAGATGGCCATCGAGTGCTTCGCGGACGCCGTCGAAGTCATCCCCCGCACCCTCGCTGAGAACGCTGGTCTTGATGAGATCGACATCCTCATCGAACTCCGCCGCGCCCACAAGAAGGGCGAGAAGTACGCGGGCGTCAACGTCTTCACCGGCAAGGTCGAAGACATGACGAAGAACTTCGTCATCGAACCCCTACGCGTCGGAACCCAGTCGATCACCTCGGCCACCGAGGCCGCGACCATGATCCTCCGGATCGACGACGTCATCGCGTCCAAGTCGGGCGGCGCTCCGGGCGGCAAGGGCGGCCCCGGCGGCATGCCTGGCATGGACGACCACATGGACTAAACGCGACCAACCCGCGAGTCCGATTCTCTTCCCTCCGGCCGGGCCGTTTTGGCTCGGCCGGACATCCTTTTCTTTTTCGACAATTTTTGACTCCATCAAGCGCAAGCGTTGGGCCCCATGGCACGGATTCCCCCACACCACTTCCTTAACTGGCCCGAACCCGTCGTCGGACGGGCTTGTGGTTCAGGGGTTGGTGGGCGCCATTTGCGGCCGCGTGGATCGTCGCCATTCACCTCGCCGTCGTCCGGACGGACTTCGAGAGTGACTTCCTGGCAAATGCTGCGAGCAATTTCATGGCGGCCCTCGCGCCGACCCTTTGCGCGGCGGCTTGTCTCTGGGCCGCGACCAGATCCTCCAAGCACATCCGCGTCTCCTGGAACCTCCTCGGCGCCTCGGCCGCGTCCTGGGCCCTCGGCCAACTCATCTGGAGCTACTACGAGATCGTCCTTCGCCAAGAGGTCCCCTTCCCCTCCTTGGCAGACGCCGGCTACCTCGGCTTCATCCCCCTCGCCGCCGCCGGAATCCTCGTCTACTCCGCCCCGAGCCTCCAACGCGGCGACCAAGCCCGCTTCATCTTAGACGGCATCCTCATCGTCGGCGCACTATTGCTCCTCGCCTGGGTCGGCGCGCTCGATGAAACGATCCAGTCGATCGCGAGCAGCGAAGAACCGATCCCACTCTGGGAACGCGTCGTCCTCGGCGCCTCCCCGATCGGCGACCTCCTCATCGTCTCCCTCGTGTTCCTCTTACTCGTCCGCGTGGAACCCAACATCAAAGCCAGCTTCCTGCTCATCGCGACCGGCATCGGGTTCTTCGCGGTCGCCGACACGATCTACTTCGTCATGATCAACCAAGGCACCTACTACACGGGACACGTCATCGACCTCGGTTGGGGCATCGGGTTCCTACTCATCGGCATCGCCGCATTGCGAAGCGGCCAAGTCGGCGGAACCCCAGAACCCTTGACCGGTTCGGTCGAACGCGTCGTCGCCTACCTCCCCTACGTTCCGCTGGGATTGTGCCTCCTGCTAGTGGCCGACCACGCCTACGAGACCGACGGCCTCGACCCCGAACTCCTTCTCGCGCTTCTTGCCCTCGTCGTCCTCGTTCTCGTTCGCCAACTCTACATCCTCGTCGAAAACCAACGACTCAACCGCCAACTCGAGACGACCTCCGGCCGCCTCCACGAACTGCAGGAACTGCGCAAACAACTCCTCAACAACGTCGTCCACGACCTACGCACGCCGCTCACGCCGTTGAAGATCCAACTCCACTTGCTCGAGCAAGCGCAGCCGCCCCTCAGCCCCGAGCACAGCCGTTCCATCCACATCCTGCAGACGAGCGCGCGGCACTTTGAACACCTCGTCAACGACCTCCAAGACGTCGGCAAGATCGAATCCAACCAGCTGCGTCTTGACATGGTCCCCACGGACCTCGGTACCCTCACGGCACAGGTCGCCGACGCGTCCCGCGACGTGGCTCAAGAAAAAGGGATCCACTTCCAGACGACCGCCAATCCGAACCTGTTGGCGAACGCGGACGCGGCCCGTGTGACCCAGGTCCTCCAGAATCTCTTCAGCAACGCGCTCAAGTTCACGCCGTCGGGCGGAAGCGTCGAGGTCACCGTCCGAC
>CAYOZB010000013.1:0-36190 GCA_964408365.1 uncultured Halobacteriales archaeon
GCGATCTCGCACGTCGCGCCGATGCTCGCGGTGCGGCGATGTTATCCACCTCAAGGGCGCCACACGCCCCGCACCATCTGTTGGTCGCGTCACGGTTCCGACCTGCGTCCGCCGACACCTCGCCACTCCACCCGGCTTTTCCGACGAACGATTGCAACTTTCGCCGGGAGGCATCGCCGCATGAGTGGAGAGAGCGCCATCAAGTGGCGACCGTGGGGCAAGGAGGCGTTCCAAGAAGCGAAGAACGGCGACAAACCGATCCTCCTTCGGTTGTCCGCGGTCTGGTGCCATTGGTGCCACGTGATGGACAACACGTCCGACAAGGAGCCGCGCGCCATCGCGCTCCTCAACGAACGCTACGTGCCGATCCGCGTCGACATCGACAAGATGCCAGACGTGCGCGAACGGTACAATTTCGGCGGCTACCCGACGAGCGCGTTCCTCACACCCGACGGCGACATCCTCACGGGCGGGACCTACATTCCGCCGGAACAATTCGTCGAACTGCTCGATCGTGTCGACAAAGCGTACCGCGAGAAGAGGGACGAGATCCTGAAGCAACTTCGGGAGCATCGCGAACATCACAAACCAGCGCCCAAATCGCCGCCGGAGGGCGACCCGCGCAGGATCGCGGAACGGCTCTATGACGACGCCACGGTCGCCATATTGGGGCTGTTCGACGCGGAGCATGGAGGATTCGGTTCGCAACCCAAGTTCCCGCATCCAGCCGCGACGATCCTGGCGTTGCGCGCACACCAAGATTCGGGGATGAAGGAATACGAAACCGTCGCGCGGCGGACCTTGGATGCGATGAAAAATTCCGCGATGTGGGATCGCGAGGAGCTCGGATTCTTCCGTTACTGTGTCCGACCGGACTGGTCGGAACCGCATTACGAGAAGATGCTCGAAACGAACGCTGGCCTCCTATCGGCCTACGCGGCCGCGTACGGGGCGTGGGGACGTGAGGAGGATCTCGCGACGATCCGCGACATGCGCGTCTACTTGGAACGCGTCTTGCGCGACCCGAAGACGGGACTGTTTTACGGTTCGCACGATGCGGACGAAGAATACTACGCCCTCACCCGCGCGGAGCGCGAGAAACGCAAGAGCCCGTTTGTTGACACGACGTCCTACACGGATTGGACGAGCATGATGGTGAGTGGGTACTGCGAAGCGTACCGCTCCACGGGGGACACGTCGTGGCTTCGCGACGCCCAACGCACCATGGATAGCCTGCTCCGTGTGGCGTTCACGAAGGAAACGGGGTTTGCGCATTTTATCCGGCAAGGAAAATCGGAACGTCACGGCATCCTCTCCGACCAAGTCCGCGGCGCCGGGGCGCTCTTGGACGTGTACGAGGTCACCGGCATCTCGTCGTATCTTGAAGCGGCCGAAGCAGTCTGCACGGTCGCGCGTTCGACCATGTGGGACCCGGCGCGACTTGTGTACAACGACAGGGCGACGCAAGCCGACGATGTTGGACTCCTCACACAAGCCCAGTCGAGCGTCGTCGAGAACGGAGTCATGGCCGACAACCTCGCCCGCCTCGCCCGACACCGGCCGGATGGCCCGTCCGCGTTGCAGTTCGAGGAACTCTTGCGCGGTCACGCCGGCGCCGGAGAACGGTTCGGTCTCTTCGCCTCTGAGTTTGCATTGGCGGCGCTCGCGTGGGCGCGACCGCCCGTCGACGTACACATCACGGGCTCACTATCCGAAGTGGCTGAAGCGGTGCGCGAAGCGGCGCGGATCCGATCCGCGGGCGCGATCGTCATGCGTTCCGACAAACCATGGCCGACCGCGGGGGAGAAACTCGGCAAACCTCCGCCGTCGCCGAGTGTGTTCTTCTGTTCGGAAAAGGCGTGTTCCCGGATCTACAAACTTGGGGAACCGTTCGCGAACGACGCGGACCGGATCCTGGGGACCGTCAAAGCGGTTTGAGCGGTTTCCGCGTCGCGAAGCCGCCCGTCAAGGGGTGGTAGAAGCCGACGTTGGGTTCGCCGCGTTTCCAACACAGGAGCACCGGTTCGCCGTCGATCTCGGAATAGAAGTCGACCAGTCCCGCGTCGGGGTCTTTGACTTCGCAGCCGAGTCCGTGGATGGTCTGCATTTGGGTTCGAAGCTGCGCCTCATGTTTTTGGAACTGCAGCAAGTAGAGTTTGTATTCCTCGTGGTCGGGGCAGTCGGCTTGTTCGACCTTGGTGCCCCAGATGATGCGCAGGTCCGCGAGCTGTTCCCGGGCGTCGCGAAGGTGTTCGAGGATCGCTTGGACCTTGGTGAGTTCGTCTTCCAAGGTGGGGACGAGCTTGTTCACTTCGTCGGGCGTGAACACGTGTCGCATCGTCCGACTGGAGCGAACGTTCCGATTAATAATGGTGCGGTGGTTGGCGGCGACCGATGGCACGTCGTTTGGCGTTGGTGACCGGGGCTTCGCGTGGGATCGGCGCGGCGACCGCGATCGCGTTGGCGAAGCAGGACCATGATGTGGTCGTCCATTTCCACAAAGGGAAAACGGGTGCCGTGGCGACCTCCGACGCCGTGCGCCGTGCTGGTGGGGACGCGTGGCTTATCCCGGCGGACATCTCGAAGGCGAAGGATGTCGGGAAGATGTTCGCGCGGATCGAGAAAGAGGTCGGTCCGCCCGCGGTTCTCGTCAACAATGCGGGAGTGTATCCGCGGCAGTTGTTGGAGAAGATCACGCTCGAGGATTGGCGTCGCACGATCGACACAAACCTGTCCGGGGCGTTCTATTGCTCGCAACGTGCCGCGCCGGCGATGGTGAAGGCGAAGTGGGGTCGCATCGTCAACCTCTCCTCCATCCTCGGGCAGAAGGGTTCGAAGCATGGAACCCACTACTCGTCGTCCAAGGCCGGGTTGTTGGGGTTGACGCGTTCGTTGGCGTTGGAATTGGCGCCGCACAACATCACGGTGAATGCGGTGACGCCGGGGGCGATCGAGACGGACATCCTCAAGGCCGACTCGGCGGAGGTCCGTGCGAAACGCATCAAAGACATCCCGATGGGACGCGTCGGCACTCCGGACGAAGTCGCGGACGTTGTGGCGTTCTTGTGTGGAGAGGGCGCTCGCTACCTCACGGGGCAGGTCATCGCGGTCAACGGCGGCTTGCTCACTGCTTAGCTTCGGTGTCGGTAGATCTTCACCGGATGCGGTCCGACCGTGGGATCGTTGTTGAACTCCTGGATGAGTTCCCATTGGCTGTCGTCGTCGAGGAACGACACGTCGCGTCCGTCTGAGACGGTGGCGTTGTCGACAAGCACGTACAATCCTGGGTGCTCTCCGGTTCTGACTGCGCGCATGTTTTCGTCGGTGAAGAACTGGGGCATGAAGTCGGCTTCACGGGCGGTGAGGCTGCGGTAGCCGGCGCGTGCTTGCCAGGAGCCGCACATGACGAAGTCTGCGTCCAATGCGTCGAGGGTTTCGAACGCGTCAAAGTCGTCCGCGTCGTAGATGCGGTACCAGGGCTTGATGGCGACCGCGCTCGGGATGGTCAGGATGGCGACGAGCACCAAGACGCCGATGGTGGCGGGCACGCGGAGGTTGATGTTGGCCTTGGTGAACTTGTGGACGACCTCGGCGACGGCGATGCCGGCGAGGATCGCGATGCCCACGGCGGCGTAGGCGACGGTCCGGTGGGGGATGTACCAGATTCCGAACCAGTCGACAAGCGTCAACGGCAGGAGCATCAGGGTCCACAATAGCGCGAGGATTCCGATGCGGCTTCGGTGCATGACGGAGTACACGGCGCCCACGATGGCCAGGAGGATCGCGGGGATGGTGATCATGTAGCTGAGGTTGACGTGGACCGGCGGATCCGTAACGACCATGGCAGGGTTTCCGAGGACTTCGAAGAACTTGGTGCTGAAGCCCGACAGGAGGGTTGCGGGTTGGAATTGTCGGAAGAGCCAGACGACTCCGACGATGCCCAGGAGTCCGGCGATGCTTCCGCTCGTGGCCCAGGTGCGGCGTTCGTGGTGCGTGACGAGGATGATGAGTCCGAAGGCGGCCATGGGGGGCAGCATGAGGGCGACGAACCAGGGGTGGACGAGGAGCAGTCCCAGGGTCATGCCGATGACGGCGTACATGGCCCAGCGTTGGCCTTCGACGAGTCGGAAGAAGGCGAGGAAGAGGAACGGCAGCACCGCGAGGTCGATGGCGGTGGGGAAGAGGAGGTTCGTGCGCACGATCATTTCGGGCATGACGGCAAGGAACATGCTTGCGGTCAACGCGCCGGGTGCGAGCATGTAGTTTCGTAGAAACAGGAACATGCCGACGCAGAGGACGGGTCCGGCGAGTGCCGGAAGGAACCGGGCGAGCAGGTAGAACGTGTCCGGGCCCAGCAATGTGAACGGTGCCAGGAGGATCATGAACCCGACGGGGTAGTCGCGGGGGAACGATCCTTGGACGAGGTTCCATGTGCGTTGCATGTGGAGGTACGGGTCCTCGGCTCCCATGATGGGGCTCGAGAGCGGTTCGCGAAGGCGCAATGCGAGCGCCAAGAGTGCGATGCACCCGAGCATGATCCACGTGACCGGGGTGACCTTGGAATTGTCACGGCCGGACCAGACGGCTTCGCGTTCGGACGCGGGCAGGGTGGTCTCCGGCGCCATGGGTCGGGGCGCGACCTGTTTGGACGGCACGACGACGACGCGCGGCACGCCTGGGGGTGGCAATTGCGTCGGCGTGGGCGCAAAGGAAGGCGCGGGGCTCGTGGATGCCGGGCCGCCAGACGTTGCTTCTTGCGCGGTGGCGGTCGGCACGTTGGGCGGCTGTGTCGCGTATGTGACGGGTTCGGCGCCCGGGGCTCGTCCGCGTTGCACGTTGACGGGGATGGTCGCCGGGCTCGCGGGCATGACCGGTGGCGTGGGAGGCGGCGTGAACGGCGTTCCTAGGTCCGCTGCCGGTTCGCTCCGCTCGGGCGGGGGCGTTTCGGGTAGTTCTTCGTCCTCAAACGTTGGTGGTTTTCGGTGCTGGTAGTTTTCGGTCATTGGGGAACACCCCTTGGGATCGCTTTCGGGGCCGCGCTGGGCATCGGTTTGAACGTGGCGTAGGACTTGTAGGCGTAGAGCGGAGCGGTGAGGAACACCGCCGTGTAGGAGAGGAGCCAGAAGGCCAAGACGACGCGGCTGGGGATCAGGACGCCGCTGTATTGGTACAGCATGGCGGTCTTGATGAGGACGCCGAGGGCGGTCATGCCCATGACGAATGCGATCGTCGTTTCGAACCGGGTGAGTTTGATCGCGTATGAGAACGCTTGGGCGGGTGTCATTCGTGCCGACGGCGCCTTGGGTGTGCGTAGGAACGGGAGTTCGAAGCCGATGAGGGCCTTGAACGCGCCGAACCCGTTGCTGAACTTGACTGAAAACCACATGCCGAGCACGCGGAACGTTCCGCCGAAGCCGAGGTTCATGGTTTTTCGCAGCACCATGTGGAGCCGGCTCAACCCGTCGACGAGCAGGAACCAGGGTACGAGGCCGATCAGCATGATCTCGTTGCGGTGATGGGAGGCGATCTCGAACCCGGCGATGTCCGCGAGGCCCATCGCGAGCACGCTGAAGGCGATGATGAGGATGAAGAAGCCCTCGAACCAGTGGACGTTGCCGAGGAAGTAATCATACCATTGTCGTCCGGACAACCGTCCGAACAAGAAGTCGGTGAAGTGTCCGCGGAGGATCTTTCCGCCGCCGAAGGCCCATCGGTAATGTTGTTTCTTGTAGGCGTCGAACGTGGATGGGATGAGTCCGCGTCCGTAGGTCTTGTTGACGTAGAGGCTTTTCCAGCCGCTTTGGGCGAGTCGGACGCTGAGTTCGGCGTCTTCGGTGATGTATTTCTCGCCCCAGCCGCCGACGTCGACGAGGGCGCGTTTTCGCAAGATGCCCATCGTGCCGCAGAAAATGATGGTGTTCTCTTCGTTGCGCGATGGGAGGACGCTTCGGTAAAAGTAGGCGTCCGCGATGTAGTATTGTTCCGTCAGGAAGCTCTGGTCGCGGTTGCGGTAGTCCTGCGGGGTCTGGAGCCACCCGAGTTCGGGGTTGATGAAGAACCCGAGGGTTTCGCGCAAATATTCGGGGATGACTTGGTAGTCGGCGTCGATGATGGCGATGAGTTCGACGTCGGCGGGTGTGAATTGGAGCGCGTAGTTGAGTGCGCCCGCTTTGTAGCCGCGGCGGCTCTCGCGTCGCAGGTACATGACGTTGTATTTTTGGCAGAACTGTCGCAGCGGTTCGGAGCATTCGGGCCGGGTGGAGTCGTCGATGACCTGGATGATGTACCGGTCGCCGGGGTAGTCCAAGCGGAGGAGGGATTTGACGGTGTCAATCACCATGTCGGCGGGTTCGTTGTAGGTGGGCACCTGCAGGACGACCTTGGGCATGTAGAATTGTGAGAACGTGGCGTCCTTCGGGGTGCGTCGCCATTTTTTCCGCGTGGCGACGTCGATCGTGTAGAAACTGTAGAGCACGACGAGGGTGAGGGTCGCGGCTTCGGCGATGAAGAGGATGATGCTGAAGACGCGTCGGCTGGCGGGGACGCTCGGGATCGTGACGGCGAGGCTGTACATGAGGTAGCCGAGGACGACGCTGACGAGGGCGATGAGGGTGAAGATGCCGTAGAGTCGCCACGAATATTTCGCCATCATGAGCCCGAGGCTCACGCCGAGGCCGATGAGGAGGTATTCGACGGGGCTGAACGAGTAGATGGCTTCGGCGAAGTGGACGACGAAGTCGGAGGAGTTGGGGATGGTGGGGTAGTAGGTGATGACGTAGGCGATGCTGTAGATGACGAGGCCGGCGACGCCTCCGACGACGGCGCCCGTGAGTGCGCGGCTGACGTCTTTGATCATTCGTCCGCCGACGAGGTAGGTCGAGACGATGGCGCCCGTGGCGAAGCCGATGAGGGTGAAGGCGAGGACCGGTTCTCCGGTGGGTGCGGAGAGGGCGCTCAGGGAGTAGTTCATGCTGTCCACGAGGCGCTCGTCGGGGAATTGGGAGCTTCGAAGGAGAAGGTAGCCGACGATGCCGAGGGAGGCGCCGAGGAGTCCGCCGAGGACCATGAGAATGCATTTCATCGCGGCCCGGAACATTTTGACGGCAAAGGGTCGGCCGAGCAGGTAGCCCATCGCCGTGGAGCCCAAGAGCGCGCCGAGGATCAAGAACGCGGGGATGGAGCTGCGGCCCCAGTCTTGTTCTTCGAGGTGGAAGCCGAACTCGGCGGGTCCGAATCCGGGGTTTCGGATGAGCCAGTAGGAGAAGTAGAGCAAGGAGCCGGCGGCGATGCCCGAGAGTGCGCCCATCGTGGTGAGGATGCGGGCTTGTTGCGGGGTGTAGGAGGCGAGGGCGGCGGAGCGAAGGAGTCTCAATGCTTCACCTCGAATTCGCATTCGCCTTCGCCGCGGTGACGGCAGCGGGTCTCCGTCGCCATCGCGTTCTTGCGGTAGAATGTGGAGAATGCGCCTTGGATGGCGTTCTTTTCCCGGATGCAGGCTTTGGGTTGGCCTTCGGGGAGCGCGGCCCTGCAGCCGGGGCACAGGTAGACGCGCAACAGGGTGGACGTGGGTGCGTGGTAGAGGATGCGGGGTTCGCCGAGTCCTGTGACGAGGAGCGATTCGAGGAGCGCGTCCATCGCGTGGTAGCTCGGGTGTTTGGGGGAAGCGCTGGCGCCGACGGGTCGGATGATCCGTCCGGGTCGTTGGGGGTCGATGGGACGAAGTTCGCGTTCCGCGGGCGTGTTCTTGACGGCGATGGGGTTGTTGCTTCGGAGTGGCAGGACGCTTTGGAGGAAGACGAGGCTGACGATGAGTGTGAGGATCGAGAGTCCGCCCGTGATGAGGAACAATCCGGCGTTCGCGGGGAGTTCTCGGATCGCGTCGCTGAAGAGCCATTCCCGGATCGCTCGAAGGAGCGGACCCAGCCAATCCCACGGTTGGCTCGCCAAAACGGTGACCGGCGCCATGAACATGGTTCGCCGGGTCCCGACATCAGCCCACTTGTAGGACTCGGTCTTCATCGAGGAATTTTGGCCTCTTCCCGACCGAGCAAAGTCCTCTATATCGTCAGTTGTGGGTCAATCCTCGAACAGGTTTGACAAGGCCCCGCGCGCGTTCATGGATGTGGGTGTTTGAGCCACGAACGTCTGAGAACCGGTATGTGTGGTGGCCGCCGAGGATGTGGAAATCAGCACGTCTTCATCGGAGCCGCCGAGGATGTCCCATGCTTTCCACGGTCCGCACAAAAACACGCACGCTTTCGGAATACGAGCCGTATCTCGAACGATCGTCTATGGATGCGCTTCGAAAAGCCGCGCGACCGTTTCGCGGCAAACGCGTGTTGCACGTGAACTCGACCGCGAACGGCGGCGGCGTCGCGGAGATCCTTCGTCAAGAAGTCCCGATCCTGCAAGACCTTGGAATGGACGCCGAATGGCGCGTGCTTCAGGGCCACGAAAAATTCTATGATGTGACGAAAAAGATCCACAACGGACTCCAAGGCAATCCGCTCTCGTTGACGTTGGACGAGTGGGAGATCTACGAGGCTCAGAACCAGAAGCTCGCCGCCGAACTCGACGGCGGCGCGTGGGATCTCATCTTCATCCATGATCCGCAGCCAGCAGCCGCATTGTCACTCGGCGCCCGGCGAGGCCACGCGAAGTGGGTGTGGCGTTGCCACATCGATTCCGAGTCCCCCAACCCGACGTACGGTGCGAGGTTCCGCGATTACACGTCCGCGTACGATGCGTACGTGTACAGCATGCCGCAGTACGTTCTCGACGGTTCGCGTCGGACGCCGTTCATCATTCCGCCCGCGATCGATCCGCTCTCTGAAAAGTGCCGTCCGATGGATGAAGCGGAGGCACGCGACATCGTCGCGCGTTTCGGCATCGACGTTGATCGTCCGCTCGTGACGCAGGTCTCACGGTTTGACCCGTGGAAGGATCCCATCGGTGTCCTCAACGCCTTCGCGGAGGCGCGAAAACGCGTGCCGGGCCTTGAGATCGCCCTCGTCGGTTCGAGCGCGGACGATGATCCGGAATCGAAGACCGTGTTGGCGGAGGTCACCAAGGCGGCAGAAAGACTCCCGGACGTGCACATCCTGCCGAATCGTTGCGATGATCGCGCGGTCAAGGCGTTCCAGACCCATTCGGATGCCATTTTACAAAAATCGTTGCGCGAGGGATTCGGCCTAACGGTTTCTGAGGCGTTGTGGAGCGGGACGCCGGTCATCGGCGGCCGCGCTGGGGGGATCCCGTTGCAGGTCATCGACGGACGCACGGGCATCCTGGTCTCGTCGGAAGAGGAATGCACCGACGCCATGGTGAGCCTCGTTTCGGATCGGGCGCGCGCGGAAAAACTCGGCGCGGCCGGCCGTGACCATGTTCGTCAAAAGTTTTTGCTTCCGCGCCTTGTCAAGGACGAACTCGACCTGTGGCAAGCATTGATGGGCACCCGGCCCCGCAACGGTCACCATCCGATCGAGCAAGCGAAAAAGGTCTCTGAATCATTGTGACCAGACACGGCTCTGTTTGCTCGTCGGGGGCGACATATGTAAGAGGGGCCGCGCTTCGCCCCCAAAGAGGCGCCAAGTTTGTCTGTCTTGAAGTCCCTCCAACGCTGGCTTGAACCGGAGACCGTGCACGCCCACTGTGACATCCCGTGCGGCATCTACGACCCGCACGAAGCGATCGTGGCCGCGCAGACCTGCGTGCGCATGACGGACCTCATCGCGGAGCTGCCGACGAAGGGCCTTTCAGACGTCGAGATGCGCAACTCCTTTGTCCGCTACGTCGGCACGAAGGAGACGCACGCGGAGAAGGCGAAGCACGAAGTGCGAATCATCTGGGGCGACTACTTCAAAGACGAGCACCTCAAAGTCGCCCCTGAACTTCACGCCCTTGTGTGGAAGATCATGAAGCAAGGCGGCAAGGTCCGTCAATCGACCGACAAGCAGGCCGCGTTGGATCTCTTGGACTCCGTGAACAAGTTCGCGGAGATCTTCTGGAAGACCAAGGAGAAGACCACGCACACGGTCGAGGCTCCCTACCCGACGAAGAAGCCGATGATGCTTCCTGTCCTCAAGTGAGGGCGACCGTGTTCCGACGCGTGCGCGTGGTGGGCCACAGCATGTTGCCGACGTTTGCCGAGGGCGACGTGCTGTGGTCGAACCGCCTCGTCTATCGTTTTCGCGCGCCGCGCAAAGGCGAGATCGTGGTCGTCGATCATCCGACTCGGCCGTTACGGATGATCAAACGGGTCGTCGGCGTTCCTGGGGACGTAGTCGAAGGACGTCGGCTGGCAGCGGGTGAGTTCTTCGTGATTGGGGACAATCCCGGCGGAACAACCGGAAGCGAGTCGTTCGGGCCCGTTTCCCGGCAATCGATCGTGGCGCTCGTCCGGCGGTAAGGCCGCGATTGTCGCGGCCAAAAAAAACCGTACGTCAGCGTTCCCAATGTTCTCATATTCCCCTTTCGCTCCTAGTGAGTGTGTCGTACGGTGGGAACTGAGATGTGGTACCCAGTGGTTCGGTTCGTTTGCGCCGCGATGGCCCGGTACGTTCCGGATGTGCGCCGCACCGTGGGCACGAAGGGGTGGCCGACGTGATCGGTTTGATCGACCTGTTGTTCAAGATCCTTGGTTCGGGGGTTCCCGGATACGCAAAAGTGCCTAAGGAAGCGCTGCTCGAACATACGGCTCGCGCGATGATCGGCGCAAAGGTCGACGAAGATCCGGGGATTACGCCCGCGGAGCTTTCCGAGGATCTCGAGATCCCTTATACGACCGTGGACTACCATGTGAGGCGCCTCGAGCAGGAGCATCTCATCGCGTCCCATCTGGATGGTCGAAGGAAGCACCTCTACTCGTCGAAGGTCGCTCCGGTCGATCGGGCTCGGTTGGCGATGTTACGCAACGCGAACACGGTCCGGCTCCTCGATGAGATCCGACATCGACCGGGTCTCCATCAACGCGCCTTGGCGGCGGCGATCGAGATCCGGCCTACGTCCCTAGCTTGGCACTTGGCGCGGCTCGAGGGAAGCGGTTTGGTGCGCTCGGCACGGACCGGTCGCTCGGTCGTGTGGTTCACGAACGACCCGATCGAAGCAGCCACGGCGCGTTGACCGATGCCCGAACGCTTCCCGCGAGGCCTTTTATCGGCGCAGCCCGGTGGGATTCCCGTTGGCGATTGACCCCCAAGCGTTGGGTGCGTTTCTGTTCGGCCTCATCCAGCTCGCGCTTGCCGCGATCCTGTTCTCACTGGGGATGAGCAACCGAGCCAACCGGACCTACGCTCTTTTCTCATGCCTGGTCGGGTTCCACATGACGATGCAGGGAATTCCCGCGCTCGTGAGTGATCCTGGCGTGCAGGACTTTTTCCTGCGGGTCGGTGGGTATTTCAGGATGGCCTCGCCGCTCGCGTTGCTGTACTTCGTGCTCACGTATCCACGGCCGCGGTTCCGCTGGCTCGAAGGCGCACGGGGCCCGCTGCTCTTGGTGGCCGCCATGGCGGTTCCGGTTGGCTTGTACGCGTTTAATCACGACTGGTTATTGGAAGGCGGTAACGCGCCGTTGTATCCGGAAGGCGGTCGCGGGCCGCTGACGCTTTACAACGCCTACGGCTTGAACGCGATCATCGGCATTGCGGCCGTGCTCTTCCTTAAGGACGCTGCCAAGGCGACCGTGCCCGTTGCGCGCAAGACGGTCCTGTTGATGGGGTCTCAGATCCTGGGGTATGGGGCCTTCTATGCGATGTCCAACCCCTTCGGCGCCTTTGCGACCGGCCACGCCCTCGATTACGGGATCCGTGGATGGTTTGACGATCTCGTCCTCCTCGTCCTCGTGGTTTGGGCGACGCGCATCTTGGTGGGGATGTTGAGATCGTCGGACGTCTTGGGCCAGCGTCGCTTGGTCCGTCGATGCGTGGGCCTTGTCGTGATGGGGTACGCAACAGGGGTCGCGGGTGGATGGGCGTTCGTGGCGACCGGCAGCCCGGTCGTCTACGGGCTCCTCCAAACGGTTTGGCTCTTGCTTCACCCGGTCGTCGTCACCTACTGTATCCTGCGGCACCAAATGTTCGACATCGACATTCGGTTCAAAGCGTCCATCGACCGCGGATCGTTGGGCGGGATCTACTTCGCCGTGTTCTTGGTCGTGTCCAGGCTCGCGGAAACGTTTGTGCAAGCGACCTTCCAAGGGCAACACTGGTTGTTCGGCGGCCTGTCGGCTGGCGTCCTCCTCCTGGCGCTCGTTCCACTCCAGCGCCTGACCCACCGACTCGCGAACCGCGCCTTACCTGGTGTGAAACCCATTTCGAGTATGTCAGAGAGCGAACGGACGGAATTCTATCGGGCACAATTGTTGTTGGCGCTGTCGGACGGGGGAATCTCCCATGACGAGCGGCGGATGCTTGATTTTGCAAGAAAACAACTCGGGGTCACGCTTGAGACTGCGCGCCAACTCGAGGGCGACGCCCGTGGGACGCCAATCGCCCGGGGCGTTTGACATGCTCGGCGGGACTTGGCCGTCGCGGGCGGCATGGGGGCTTACGGCGTTGATCCTCGTCGCGGGCTGCAGCGGATCTTCGACCAATTCCGAATCCTTGGACGATTCATCGTTCGGGGAATCCTCCGGCGTGCGCGGCCTCGTGATCGACGAAGAACTTCGCCCAATCCAGGGCGCGGATGTACGGCTATCGACCCTCGATCCCCTCCTCACGGACGAGGCGGGATCGTTCGTGTTCGCCGATGTCGCGCCCGGCAGGTATTCCCTGACGGTCAACGCAACCTGGTTCCGGTTCTCCGATCAAGACGTCGAGGTGGGCGAACACATGCAGGTCCTCTCCATCGTGCTGCAGCGCCTCCCATCGGACGCTCCCTACCTCGAAGTGTTTGTTGAGGCCGGCTACTCGACCTGCGACCTCAACCTCGGCATCCTCGCGCTTTCGGGAGGGCAAAACTACAACTGGGTACCCACGTGCGAACAAAAAAGGACCGTCTTCCGCACCAACGTCCCCGCCACCTGGCGCTATGCGGTCGTGGAGGTCGCCTGGCAGGGAGCAGACAGCTTCACCATCACCTCCGACGAAAACGGCCTCTGCAGCAAGACGGATCCATGCTGGTCCTGGTATTCGGGGAGCTCTTCTCCTCTGCGGTTGCCGGCGGCGCCCCTTGACAAGGAGATCGCGGAGCGGTATGGGTCGGACCAATATGGAAAGCCGGTCTATCCAGACACGCCGTTTGACTGGATGCTCATTGCATGGTCGGCAGGTTACGCCCAATCCGAAGTGCAATCCGTCTGCGACAAGGTCCCGAACGATTATTTTGGACCGTATTGTCAGGGCGTCGGCCTCACGCTCGGCATCCGGTTCGACTTCTACTTGTCGATGTTTCACAATGCGGGTCCGGACAACCCGGACGCGTACACTGCGTTGCCCCCCGGATGAGGCCACGCGCCGGCTCCTGAATCGGGGACCGTACGTCCTGATTCCCAATCTTACCATAAAGGAAGGTAGTGTCCGTCACCAATTGTAGGTGAAAAAACATGGATTCCCTCCTTCGCAAGGTAAGTGTCGCTCTGGCCGTCGTTTCCGTCGTCATGGTGAGCGGCTGCGTTAGCGGTCCGCCCACGGACGACGGCGAGGGCCCGACGCCGTCGACCCCCGCGGCCGTCTTGCGATTCACCGAACCCCTTCACCTCGCTGCGGAGCAGAGCTTCGGCGGGGTCACGGCGACTTGCGAGGATCGTCTGGGAGAATGCGGGCTCCTGGAGCCATCTATCGCCGTCGATGCAATCGGGGCCGTCTACGTGACGGCCTGGTGCTGCCGGAACCAGGCTGCGCCTGTATTAGCTAGCCGAGATCTTGGCGCCACGTTCCAACCCCTTGGCGGAGATGGCGTGCGCGGACCCCTTGGGGCGACGAGTGGAATGCTGGCCCTTGACGGGGCCGGCCGGATCCATCTTTTGGACGCCCAGTCCAGCAGCTCGTTCCGCACTACGGTGTGGGACGCCGACGGCACATTCCTGCGCCACGCCCCATGGCCGGAGCCAAGCCCCGTACAAATGTCGCTCCTTGTTGACTCCGATGGCACACAATACGTCAAGTTATTTGGTCTTGGCCGGAGCCAAACATTCGTCATGCAATCGAGCGATGACGGTCTCACGTGGGCGCAAGTCCACGTGACCGACGGGGCCTCTACGGGGCAGGCCGCCATCCATCCAGGACACGAGATCTGCTTCCTCATTTACGCCCAGGCGCAATGCTCGCGCGACGCAGGCGTCACCTGGTCCGCGGAACCCACGCCCGTCGGCGCCAGCAGAGTTGCCAACGCGGCCTTCGACGAGGCCGGGAACCTCTTCGCGGCCGCCCTCATGGAGGGCAGCGTCGCCGTCGCATGGCGGGACGCCGCCGGGACGTGGCTGAGCCCGATTGTTCCGTTCCCCGGAAGCTCCCAGGGAACGCCGTCGATTGCCGCCGGGCGGTCTGGCGCGGTCGCTCTCGTGTGGTTCGAAGACCACGGCGGCAGTCAATGGTTCCTGCACGCAGCAGTCACGGCGAACATCTCAGCGCCGCAGCCGGTCTGGGAAACGCATCAGCTCGATTCGATTCCCAGCGTGTCGAACCCCTTGGACGGATACGGCACGTCCGCCCTGGGCCCGGCGGCCGCGTTCGGACCCGACGGTGCGCTGCACATCGCCTACACCAAGATCTTGGAAGAAACCGGCGTCCCGCAACTGTACTACGTCCGTTCTGAGCCGACGGACCTCGGGATGGAAGACTATTGGTGGGGACCCAGCCAGTGAGAAACTTCCCTGGCGGCTAGGCAGTGTCGACGCGCTAGGTCAACCCACGGCCCGGTGTAAAACCCATCCCGGGCATGTCTGGGATCAAGCGGACCGAATTCTACCGGGCGCAATTGTTCTTGGCGCTCTCGGACGGTGGGATTTCGCGCGACGAGCGACGGATGCTGGACTTTGCGCGAAACCGGCTCGGGATCGCACCGGAGGCCGCGCGCGAACTCGAGCGCGACGCAACTGTTGCAAACCAGCGACGCGCCGGCTTCTGATCCGGGACCGTACGTCCCGGTTCCCAATCTTACCATAAAGGAAGGTAGCGTCCGTCACCAATTGTAGGTGGACAAAATGTCGCACAAACAATGGGTCGTTGGTTTCGCTCGCATCGCGGTGACCGTTCTTCTGGGGAACTTACTCATGGTCGGCAACGGGAACGCCCCTGAGGCCCGCGCCGATCACGACAACGGGAACGCAAACCACAACGGCAACGGAAACGGCCACGCAAACGACAACGGAAACAGCCACGGGGATGGCCTCGCCAAATGCAAGGTCAAGAAGGCCGATGCTGCTGAGCTCGGATTTACGCCTGGTGTGCATCCGTGGCCGTGCGCGGACGGGTCGGAATGGCCGCCGTCATTGAATGATGCGCGCCCCTTCAAGTTTAAGGAACTCCTCCACAACGTCACCGTCCAATCCGGGGACACGACCCTTGTGGGGTGGATCGGTCTTCCCGCCGTCCCAGAGGGTACGCGTGTCCCGGTGCTCTTGACGGTCATCCCGTACATGGGCGCGTGCAACTATCAACCCCACTGGGTCGTGCTGTACACGCCGAGTCTATTCTTGCCTGCGGGCAAATGCATCCCGACGGCAGGATCCATGGATCACTGGTGGGACGAGACCCCGTTCGCAACGGCGCGGGAAGGATGGGGCGTCACGCCCCTCGCGCTCGTGGAGCAAGGGTACGCGGTGGCATGGTTCAGCCAGCGCGGCACGGGGCCTTCTGGGGGTTGCTACGAGTCGCCTGGTCTCGTCCAGAACGGTGACGAGGCGGCCATCATCGAATACCTCGCCAAACAGTCCTGGTCCAACGGCCGCGTCGGGATCGGCGGCGTCTCGTCGTCAGCCGGCCCAGCGATGTTGGGCGCCACGTCCGGCGCACCGGCTTTGAAGACGACGGTGGTTGCCGGCACCATGCTGGACGCATACACGTTTTATCACACTCCGCAGGGCGCCGCCTCCACGTTTGGCTTGGGAATGGTCTCGTGGGGCATGGCCGCCAGCGCGTCCGTGATGCCGCCGTTGGGGGATACCGACGGTGTCGGCGACCCGCAACGCGTTGAGCAACGGGCCGCCTTGTTCGCCGAACGGGCCTCCTGTCCCGAGACCAGGGCTGGAATGACGGCGGCGAAAGGCGCAATGCTAGACGATCGAGACCCCGAATTCTTTGAACGGCACAGCATGATCGACGACCTCGACGGGGTCACGGCCTCGCTGCTCCTGGCCCAAGGGTTCAAGGATCGGTTCATCCACCAATTCCAAGACACGTACTTCTGGCCCCTGGTTTCGGCTCCCAAACGCCAGATCGCGGGCCAGTGGGAACACGGCTTCCCCATCCCCGAGCATCAGGGCGTACCCAGTGTAGTGATGGGTCCGGATCAGCTGACTTGGAACGAAACCGTGCTGCCGTGGCTCGACTTCTGGCTCAAGGGCGTGGGTCCCAAACCCGACGGGCTCGAGCGCGTCGATTACGAGGAGACCGGGGGACGCTGGCACTCCTCGAGCGCCTGGCCGCCTCTGGAGGCCCGCGAGGAAGTCGTGTACTTGGCCGACAAGACCCTCAGCGCCACCCCGGGAACGGATGCGCCTTCGTTCCAGTCGATCCCTGTGACGGGAAACGACGCGGGTTTCGCAGAACTGTTCGCCTTACCGATCAACACCTGGCCGGCGGCCTGCGATCGGGGCTTGAGCCCCAATGCGGTGGTGTACACGACGGCGCCGTTGGACGAACCGTGGGTCGTGGCCGGCAATCCGTTCGCGTACCTGAACATCTCGTCGAACCTGCCCGGCGGGATCGTGAGCGTCCAGGTCTGGGAGCAGCCGTCGGATTTCTACTGCGAGGATGTTGCCGATCCATCCAAACCAACCAAGATGCACATGGTCAGCCTCGGCAATGCTGACCTCCGGTTCCACCAGGGCAACCTGATTGGCAGCAACTTCCCCGTGCTCACGCCTACCCATGTTCGCGTGGATCTTGCCGATGCCGCAGAAACGATCGAGGCCGGCAACCGGCTCCTCGTCATCCTGAGCTACGGCGACACGCTGCCGGGTTTCAGCCGCTTCAGCCAGCCCTGGTATCCGACCATTACTGTGCACCCGGACAGTCACCTCGTGCTGCCGTTCATCCAAGGAACGATGGGGGGAGCGGCGCCGACGATCGACTACCCCCCGCGGCCGTTCATGGATCCTTGAGCAAGCGCGGTGGAAAACATGGATCCCCTCCTTCGCACCGTAAGTGTCGCTCTGGCCGTGGTGATGGGCCTCGCCGGTTGCGCCGGCCCCGCCACGCCGTCCGAACCGACGGGTGAGGTTCGCGTCGAACGCTACCGCGAGGCAGCCGACGTCGAACGCTACGGGGAAAAGGCTGAGGACCTGCCTACGCCGGTGTTCCTGTTGGCGCCGCCCGAGGCGACGTGGGAACCCCCAAACCAGTCCGAGCCGACGGTGATCCCGTTGGAATGGATGCCGGGCAGGGGGTGGCCGTCCGGGACGCCGGCGAGCTTGATCACGACGGAACCCATCCGGTGGACGTTCCAGGTCAACGAGACCGGCACCCTAGAAGGCGCCGTGGCCTATGTCTGGATCGAGGTCACCGGAGACACCGCGAGTACCTCGCCGGAGGTCGGCCCGTTTTTCCATTGCTTCTGGGAGGGCCGCGTTTTCATGGAGAGCACGGTAATCGCTTATGGTTGCGCGCCGGCTCCGCCGCTGATCGAGCCCGGCGAATTCCTGCTTGTGATTCCGCTGAGGAAGTCCCGGGAGGCCTCGATCGAGGGATCTTCTCACCTCTCGTTTGAGTTCTACTCGTCGGCGGCCAGTCCCTCTATCCGGCCGTCCATCCACGTCGTGGTCGGCACCGAGACGTACGATTCGCGGGTAGAATTCGAAGTGGTGCCAACCAGCGACGCGCCGGCTTCTGATCAAGGACCGTACGTCCCGGTTCCCAATCTTACCATAAAGGAAGGTAGCGTCCGTCACCAATTGTAGGTGGACACAATGTCGCGCAAACAGTGGGTCGTGTGTTTCGTTCTTGTCGCGGTGACCGTTCTGGTTGGGAACGCGGTCATGGCCGGGAACGGAACCGGAAACGAGAACGGAAATGGCCTTGCCAAATGCAAGAACAAGAAGGCCGATCTCGGATTTACTCCCGGTGTGCACCCGTGGCCCTGTGCGGACGGGTCGGAATGGCCCGTTGCACTAACTGGTCCCTTCCCCATGATCGGGCCGACGAACGAAAAAATTCGCAGTTTCGATGGCACCGTGCTAGACGCGTGGCTGTACCGGCCGCAGCTCCCCGAGGGCGTCAAGGCACCCACCGTGCTCTGGTCGTCGCCGTACTTCGGGCAAACTGATGCCGCGGGAAACGACCCGGCCCAAAATGACAATTCGATTGTAAAAGAAGTCGTTCCGGTCAATCTACTAGTCGGTAGCGGATACGCTGTTGCCAAACTGAGTTCGCGCGGCACGGGCAATTCCGGCGGATGCTTCTCCTGGGGCGCGCAGGAACAAGGCCCCGATCAAGCGGCCGCCATCCAATGGCTGGCTGACCAAACATGGAGCAACCGCCGTGTCGGAATGATGGGTTTGAGCGCGCACTCTGAGACCGCGCTCCGCGCGATCGTGGAGAATCCAATCGCGCTCAAGACGATCGTCGTCGGGGGTCTCATGACAGATTGGTACACCTGGCTGGGCACCCCTCAGGGCGCTGCCAAGGCCGTTCCTGGAGCCCCTGTTTTCAGCGGTTTCATGGTCGCCGAAGCCGCGCCACCGTTCTCCGCGTCACCGCAGGATCTCGTGACGGGATACCCTCCCAATCTTTCGCATCGGTACTGCGAGGACCAGGCAAATTTTTTGACGAACGCCAACGGGGCAATCGTGTCGAGTGACCGAAATGCCTCGTTCTGGGAGTCACGACAACACGTGAACCGGTTCCCGGCGGCGACCTCCAGCGTGTTCCTGGCCCCGGGTTTCTACGACCATGGCCATGCCTTCCAAGACGATGTGGTCTGGAATGCGTTGGACGTGGCGCCTAAACGGATGATGATCGGCGACTGGGGCCACGTGTTCCCGAACTTTGGAGGGCGTCCAGATTGGGACGCGACACACCTCGAGTGGTTTGATTTCTGGCTCAAGGGGTTAGGCTCGCCCCCCGGGGTCGGTACCGTGGAGTATCAAGACGACACGAAGGCATGGCACACGTCGTCGGCCTGGCCGCCCATCGACGCCACGGAGGAGACGCTGTTCCTGGCGGGCGGAGGAATGGAGACGCGTCCGACTGATGCTGCGCCGACGGCGTTCATCGCGGGCCCGGGGATGGATTTCAACCCTGTGACGGACCTGACGAAGGCCTGCTACACGAGCGCGTCCATCGCTGAGCAAGTGCT
This sequence comes from uncultured Halobacteriales archaeon, assembly GCA_964408365.1. Taxonomy (GTDB): domain Archaea; phylum Thermoplasmatota; class E2; order JACPAO01; family JACPAO01; genus JACPAO01. The sequence continues at coordinate 19,453 of CAYOZB010000013.1, forward strand.
CGTCGCCGGCAACCCCAACGTATTCCTCCAGGTCGAAAGCAACCTGCGCGGCGGCCTCATTACCGTCGACCTCTTCGACTCGCCGGCCGGCACAGGATGTCCCCAGGCGGATTCAACCAGGATCGCGTTCGGAGCGGCCGATTTGCGATTCCATGGGGGGAATTTCGAAGGCCGTGATTTCCCGGTAGGCTCTCCAACCGGTGTTCGAGTCGACCTTCACAACCTGGCACAAGCAATCGACGAGGGGCGCCGTCTGGTCCTGGTTATCCAGGGACCCTCGCCGATCTCGAAGGAATGCGTGTCACGCAACGGATTGACGCCCGTGACGTCGCCCAATGGCGGCTGCGGTCGGGACAACGCGGGCCAACCCTATTTCCCCCTGATCAAAATCCACGCGTCCGGCGATCGACTAAGCAGTCAGATCGTCTTGCCGCTCGTCCACGGAAGCCTCGGCGGCGGACCGCCGCCGGACGGAATCCCCGCCCGGCCGTTCGCGCCGTAAGGGGGGCTGCATGCGCCTGAACATGGTCACAAGGCGTCGCCCGTTCTTCCTGACGACTGTCATCCTCCTTGTGGCCGGATGCGCAGCACCGCCCAGCCCGACGATCGACGGTTCGCCGATCATCGGCAATGATCTGTGCCTTCTGCCCAAGGGTTCCCTCGACGATCCCTGCATCGCGGATGGCCTCGACGTCGGCGAGTCGGTGTTCTGGGAGGGTCCATTCATCTCCGTTCGTGTGGAAGGTCCTGGCGCGGCTTGCAACGTTGTTGCGTGCGGATCCGAATCCATCGACTTCCCTCTTCGCGTAGGGGCCGCGCCGCCCGGGGCCCGGTTGCGCGCGGCAGTCCAATTGCTCCTGCCCGACGATGACATGCGTCCTGCGCCCGACAATTCGGCGAGCCTCGTCGCCAGCGAGTCCACGTTCTCCCTCCAATTGATCTCGCCGGACGGCCAACGATCCAGCCGATTCCAAGACGGCGGGTTCGCGGCGGAGGCCTTCCGAGGCGGTGACGACGTCGACGGAGCACCGTTGCCAGCGATCCCGAGCGGTGACTGGACCGTCCGTTTCGTTCCCTTTTCCGTCCTTGATCTGCAGTTGAGGTTTCGCGCCGCCCTCGACGCCCCGACCCTACGTCCAGCCGGGTTGCTGCTTCCGGATCTTCGGATCATTCCGCCCTTTGAGATTGGGTTCGCCGTGCCCTCCTCCACCGGAGGCGTTGCGGCGCCGACCGACCTTGCTGTTCCCGGCGCAAGCTGCATGGTCGAAGAGTACGTGGAAGCCGAATCAAACGGGCTTCCACCACCGAAACTCTGCCTTCGCTTCTCAATGGGTCTATCCAACGCGGGCCCGGGCGCATTCAGTCTCGCTGCACGCACCAGCGCCGACCCCATGGGCGAGGCGCAGGAAACGGCGGGCCTCGTCGACATTCCTCTTGTACAGCGCGTGTGCGATGCAACGATGCAGCAATGCGAAGAGATGCCGAGAGTCGACACGCTCGTCGCGCGCTTCCACGGGTTCCACCGTCACCTGCATTACCAAGCCGCTTACGTGTTCGAACTGTGGCGCGTCGATCCCAACGCGGCCCAAGGCGGGCAGCCGCTGCTCGAGTTCGTGGCACGCAGCGGAAAACTCGGCATCAAGCCCCTGCCTGAGGCGATGGAAGGCTGGTCTCGTTTCTACCAGGATTATCGTTTGGTCCCGGGTGGCTCCGCGGGGTGCAGATTGATCGACTGCGAAATCGGTCTTCCCTCGGGCTGGGGGGACGTGTACGATTGGAACCGCGGCGGCAACTACGTGGACTTTCCTCTTGGCGAAACCGGAGGTCCGGCCGCGGGCGAGTATGTGATCCGCGGCACGGCCGACCTGGACGGCACCATCGTGGAGGCCAACGAGACGAACAATGTTGCCTTCGCCCACATTCGGGTAAGCGGGTTAGGTGTGGTGGAGCTCCTGGAACGCGGATACGGCGCGGATCCATGGGACCCTTCGAAAGAGAAATTCGAGGCGGCGCCATAGCTGAGCGGGCAATCCTGGGGTCCATTTGATTCCCGCTAATACGGGAACATACTAATACATTCTCGCCATAAAGGGAATCGTGTCCCTTTCGGATGCGCCGAATTTCCTGCCCGTTGTCGCGCGCCTCATCGAGGCACAGCCTGGCGCCGACACCTCTTCATTGATTGAATCCACCGCAGGGTCAAAGTCCGCCGCCTATCGGATTCTCAGGTTTTTCAAATTTCACGGGGCCATCAGTTATTCTGGGAAACTCGAAGTCGTTGACAAAAAGAAAGTACTTCAGCTGGCAGCGGGGGTCCGCGCTGATCGGGCGGTTCCGGATATCATCATTCAAGACGGTCCCCCGCCGAGCACGGCGTTCCGGATGCTGCGGAGTGCCGGGATCGGGGCCTGCTTTGCATTTCAAAGTGCGGCAAACATGCACGCATTCTTTGAGCCAAGTCGCGAGACCTCATTTTACGTTCCAACCGGCTACGTAACTCGCGCCGCGCGGGTCCTGCGGGGCCATGGAACGTCGCCGACGCACCTTCATGGGGCGCGGATCGATCGGATTCCGTCTGAACCCGCCGACGAAGATTCTCGTCGCACCACAATGACGCAGACACTGATCGACCTCCTTTCATCCCCGTACGCCGGCGCCCACGCGGCATTCCTCCAAGAAGTTCTGTCAAAGCGCGGGGTGCTCTGATGCCCGGGCCGCTCGACGACCATTTTCAACTGGCCGAGACCCAAGCGGCCGAAGATCGGATGCGCAAGAACATTGCGCTTCTCCAAGAAGCCGGGATCAACTATGTTGTGGAAGGCGGCTGGGCCGTGGCCGCTTATGGCTCGCCAACTCCTTCCGTCGACCTTGACGTCTTGATACCGTCCGGGGAGTACGACATGCTCGTGACGGTCGTCAAGAACAAAACGGGAATTCAACTGGAGACGGGCCACGGGGCTGAATTGCTTAGCCTGGATTGGACATTCAGCGATGACCAGAATCCTCTCTTTGGGAAGCCGAACCTCTCCTACATTCCGGAGGAGCTCTTACGCAATCGAATCGACAACCGTTCCATTCAAACGGTTCGCGGCATTGTAAACCTCCGAGTTCCGCGCACGGATGCTTTGATTTTCATGAAGTTGAAAGCGTTCCGCGACCGTGCGCTTCAATGGGCGCTGAGCCGCGACCGTATTGCACTCGCGGCGTTGCCTCGGGAAGAGGCCCTGGTCGTGAACCTGAAGCCCACCGCCTATTGGGAGCGAAAAGCGGGAAAGGACCTCTACGACGTATGCTACTTAATGCGGCATCATCCAGCCCCGACTCTACTGGATCTCTTTCCAGGCGATGCCCTCGATGAGGAAGTCAAGAAGGCGGTGCGCCAGATTCCGCCCCCACTGGCCGCGTTCGCCGATGGTATGGCAAGGCGGTCAAGGGTACAGATTCTGCCACCCAATGCGCTTCCCAAGGTTTTCTTTTCAGACGACTGACCGGTTCATCCCCGGGTCGATGCGCTCGGTAACGTGGATCTCTTCGAGCGCGGCGATGGGTCCGATCCGCGGGATCCGTTCAAGGAATCCTTCGAAGGCTGGAATCGTCGTCGAAGATTGTCCACCGGGAAATCTTTGCATCAGAAACAGCCGCGAACAGCCTTATATGACCCCTCTTTTCCCCGAGTCGGACCCGCCCATTTGTTCGAGTCCGCGCTCACTCGAACCTGTACGGGTCCAGTTGGACGTTGTCTTCCATGAAGTGCGTCGTACTGGTCAAAGGGGTACCTGACTTTCGAGAAGGAAAAGTGTCCTTCAAGGAGGACAACACCCTCAACCGAGGTGCCACGCCGACCGTTTTGAACCCGAACGACCGACTCGCATTGGCTGCTGCCCTGGAGATCAAGGTCAAGCACGGCGGCAGCGTCAGCGTCGTTTCGATGGGGCCGCCGAACTACAAGTCCATCCTCAAAGAAGCGATGGAGGTCTACGGCGACGACGCCTATCTTCTCTCGGATCGCATCATGGGCGGCGCCGACACGCTCGCGACCGCCGAGACCATCGCCGCGGGCCTTCGCAAGATCGGATTACCGGACCTCGTGATCGCCGGGTTCAAGAGCGCCGACGGAGAAACCGGCCAGACCGGCCCCCAGACCGCCTGGGTCCTCGACTACCCCGTCATCACCCACGTCGTCTCCCTCGAAGTCGATCCTGCGGGGAAGAAAGTGCGTGCGCGCCGCAGCGCCGGGGAAGACATCGAGGAGATCGAAGCCCCGCTTCCCTGTTTCATCGTCACCGACCCGGGATTCACGTCGACGTTCCGGAACGCCACGCATCGGCTCAAGCTCCTCCAACTCGTCGATGAGACCGTCCAGCGCGCCAAGACGATCGATGCCGTGTTCAAGCAGTGGAGCGCCGCGGACCTCGGCGTCGATCTCAAGAAGATCGGTCTCAAGGGTTCGCCGACGATCGTCAGCAAGGTCGAACCGATCCCGACCGCCGCGAAAGAACGCACGGCGAAGGTCATCGACGGCAAGAACCAGAAGGACCTTGAGGACGTCGCCAAGCGCATCGTCCAACTCGTGAAGGGGGCCGCATAATTGGCGCCGTCGCAGACGTGGAAGCCCAAGGGCGACTACCAGGACATGTGGGTGTTCGCGGAGCACAACCGCGGCAAGTTCCTCCCCGTCACCCTCGAGATGTTGGGCGAAGCCCGACGCTTGATGGACAAGTACAACCAAGACTACCGCACCGACGAGAAAGTCGTCGCCGTCGTCTTGGGCCACAAGGTCGAAGAGCTCGCGAACGAGGCGTTGGAACGCGGCGCCGACGTCGTGTACGTCTGCGACCACCCGTCTCTCGACCATTTCATCCTCGAACCCGAAACGAAGCTCGTCGCGAAGGCCGCGATGGGCAAGGACGAGTACAAGAAGTACGACAAGCCCCGCTACTTCCTCTTCCCCGCGACGAACAACGGCCGCGACATTAGCGCGACCGCCATGGCTGCAATGGAATCCGGGCTCGCGTCGGACTGCAACCTCCTCTACATTTCCGACGAGCCGATCAAGCACCCAGTGAAGACCCGACGCAACGAAGTGATGGAGGAGATCCTCTACCCTCGCATCCTTCACATGAAGCGCCCGGACTTCTCCGGGTTCGAATGGTCGACGATCCTGTGCATCGACGACCCCGACAAGGACTTCCACCCCCAATCGTGCAGCGTCATCCCCGGTTCGTTCAAGCCGTTCGAGCGGACGCGGAACCCAAGCGGCAAGACGGTCCGCATCCCGTACACGCTTACCGAGAAGGACCAGCGCGTCAAGATCGTGAAACGCGAAGCGTTGCCCATCGAGGTCGACCTCACGAAGCGCGACGTCATCGTCGCCGTCGGACGCGGCATCGGCCCGGACCCCACGAAGGGCATCAAGCTCGCCGTCGAACTCGCCCAAGCCTTGGGCGCGGACGTCGGCATCTCCCGCGGCGTCGTCACGGCCAAATACCCGGTCGACGCGTCGGTCATGCAGTTCACCAAGGAGATCCGTCAGATCGGTGAGACGGGTCAGATGGTCAAGCCCAAGGTGTACATCGCGCTCGGCATCAGCGGTGCGATCCAGCACAAGAAAGGCATGGACAAGTCGAAGACGATCATCACGATCAACACGGACCCGAACGCTCCGATCAAGGAGTTCTCGGACGTGTACATCCAGGGCGACTTGTTCGAGGTGGTTCCCAAGCTCCGGGAACTTCTCGCGCGTCAGATGGGAGGTGGCAACGGTGGAAAAGTTTGAGGCGGTCGTCGTCGGCGGCGGCCCGGCCGGCTTGGCCTCGGCGTATGAACTCGCTCGTCACGGAACCCAGGTCCTCCTGTTGGAGCGCGGCAAATTCCCCGGCGCCAAGAACGTCACGGGTGGCGTCCTGTACGGTCAGAGCAATTCGCCGTTCAACCTCGATTACCTCTTCCCCAATTTCCGCAAGGAAGCCCCGCTCGAGCGGTCCATCAGCAAACTGTTGATGCACACGATGGCCGGCGACAAGGTGAAGACGGTGGACATCACGCCGCTTCACGACCACAAGACGAGCTACGCGTACAGTTTGTTGCGCGTCGGGTTCGACAAGTGGCTCGGCGAGCAGGTCCACAAGGAAGCCAAGAAAGCCGGCGGCGGCGTATTGAGTGACGTCCGCGTCAACGGCGTCCTGAAGGAAGGAAACAAGATCGTCGGCGTCACAAGCGACGAACTGGACCCCATCAAGGCCGACCTTGTCATCGCGGCCGACGGGGCGACGAGCGACGTCGTCCGTGCCGCGGGCTTGCGAAGCTGGGGCCCGGCCGAGCACTGGTTCCAAGGGGTCAAAGTCGTCGCCAAGATGCCCAAGGACGTCCTCGAGAAACAGTTCAAGGTGCAAGGGGACGACGGGAGCGCCCACTTGTTCGCTGGCGACGTGTTCGGCGGCGCGCGCGGCGGCGGCTTCCTCTACACCAACAAAGAGACCCTCTCCATCGGCACCGTGTTCCACCTCGATTCCCTGGTCGCGAAGAAGACCGAGCCCCACCGGTACCTCGACCGATTGATCCAGCACCCGTTCATGACGAACCTGCTCGGCGGTCACTACGACGAGGTCGAGTACAGCGCCAAACTGATCCCGGACGGCAAGAAGAACGCGCTTCGGTACCCCTACAAGGACAACGTGTTGGCGATCGGCGACGCTGCAGGCCAGATGAAGGCCGCGGGTCCGATCATCAAGGGCATGAACCTCGGCATCACGGCCGGCATCCTCGCGGCACAAGCCTATTTGGTCGCCAAGAAAGAGAACCGACCCCAACACGCGGGTCCCCTCTATGGTTCGTTCCTTGCGGGCAGTTACGTCGGGAAGGAACTCTTCGGACGCGGCTTCATGCGGTGGGCCGCCTCGTTCGGCTGGGCCAACAACCTCGTCGAGAAGTACCTCACCCGGCCCAGTTACATCCGAAGCAAGGGCGGAATGCGACGCATCACGAAGATGATGTCGAGCTACCGCATGGCTTCGATCGCACCCGACCGGGACTTCGTCTACGTCGGGTTGCCGACCGCGATCGCCCGCGAACTCGGGGACGCAGTCCAAGGCTCCATGACGGCGCCGAAGACCCGCCACGTCGACGACCGCATCGCAGCGCTCAACTACGACACCGACATCGGACGCGAACACATCATCGTCAATGATTCCTCCGTCCAGGCCTCCGGAGCCGCTGTCTACACGTGTCCGGTCTCGAGCCCGGACTCGAGTCGCGGTTGCTACCGGTTGGAGAAAACCGCGGGCGGCGCTCAGCGTGTCGTCCTTGACACGCAACCCTGCGTCGAATGCGGGACCTGCGCCATCGTCGCATCCACCACGTGGAACACGCCGCGCGGCGGCAAGGGCGTCCTCTACAAGCTCGGTTGAACCCCTGGGAAACGGCATCGGCAGACGGCGATATCGGCACAAGTCGGTGGCGTCGGCGCGGGCCGACGAGTGCATCGTCGAGCCGTCGCTAAAGCATTTGAGCCGTTGTCGGCATTCGACGAATCGTGCGCGCTGGATTTGCTCTGCTCGTCCCGATCTTGCTCTTGGCGGGCTGCATCAACGAGTTCGAGGATCCGGCCCCGCAGCACTACATGCGGATCTCCGGGATCGACGTGTCCGCACCCACTGTTACGAGCGGACAGGTCGAACTCCTCGTGGCGGTGAGCCTTGACAACACGGCCGCCAAGAGTCCGGAGGTCGAGCTCCAAGTGAAGGCCTTCGACACGGCGACGCAGCTGCTCGTGACGTCGAATCAGACCACCGTCGGCGCCATCGAGAAGGACAAGACCGAGGTCGTGGAAATCGGGCTTTGGGTCCCGCGCGTGTCCTCGTACCGATTGGATGTTCTGGTCTCCGAAGATGGTCGAACGGTCCAGCGGGGTTCGGTCCAAGTAGGCAACGTCGTGGCTTTGGAGCGCAACCTCTTCGAGACCGGTTTGTCGATCTCGGAAATGGACTTCCTGGCGCGTAACGTCAGTGGTTCTCGTGTGACAATCGCGGCCAAGATCTACATCACGAATGAGGGAAGCGCCCCATCGAAGGAGCTTCGGATGCAAGTCAAGGCGCGGGAAGTATCCACGGCTCTGTTGGCCGACGAGGCGGAGACCGTGGTCGAAGCGATCGGCCCGGAGGCGACGGAGACTGCGGAGGTCGAGCTGAACGTGCCGGGCGGGTACAACTACCAGGTCGAAGCCGTCCTCTGGGACGGCGAATTCATCGTGGAACGCGGCGCGGGCAATGTGCAACTGTTGCCCAATTTCACCAAGCCGAAGGGCCAAGATCTCATCGTTTCGACGCCCCGCATCGACGATTTCGTCAATACGCCGCCGGAGGGCGCAGGTGGGGGAGCGCCCACGATGAGCCGCACTCCGGGGCCCGGACTGCTGGTGGCGATCGTCGGCCTTGCGACTGTTGCGATCCTAGTTTCGCGGAGGAAACACTGATGGACGAAGACGAAACCAAAGCCTTCGAGCGAACGAAGTCCCCTCGCGAAAACCGTCCTCAGCGCGAACGCGCTTGGCCCGAGCCAAAATCCGCCTGGGAGGAGCGACGCGAAACGATGCGGGTCGCCCTTCTGTGGATCACGGTCAGCGCCCTGGCCATTGCGGTGTTGACGTTCCTGATCTCGGTCAACAGCGTGATCAGCATCTGGTTCCGTAGCCAGTGGGCGCCCGTTGCTCGGTCCGTCGCAGCGCTTGCTGTGATCGCGCTCTGCTTGTACGTGATGACGCGGCTGCTGCGTCGCGAATCGGGCGTTCCCAAGTAGGAGGCCTGTTACGGGAACCGCGTGGAGCGCGAGACGCTCCAGCCGCCATCGACGACCAAGGTTGAGCCCGTCACCCAGGATGCGTCGGCTGATGCGAGGAACATGGCGGCGTGCGCGACGTCTTCGGGCGCGCCGGGGGCTTTTCCGAGTTGTCGGACCTGGAAGTAGGGTCGGCCGGGTTCGTATTTGTGGGAAATGGCGCCTGGGAGGATGGCGTTGACGCGGATGCCTTTTTCCAGAAGGTCTGCGGCGAGGCTTCGGCTCAATTCGGCGACGCCTGCTTTGGCGGTGTTGTAGAGGACGCTGCCGCGGGCGGATTGTTGTCCGCCGACGACGCTCGAGAAGTTGACGATGCAGGGTTCTTTTCCCTTCATCAGGTGGGGGATCGCGTAGCGGTTGACGAAGATGGCTCCCTTGAGGTACAGGTTGAGGCTGCGTTCGATCTCTTCGGCTGTGGCGTTCTCCAAGCTGCCCTCGTGCCAGCCGCCTGCGAGGCAGAAGACGACGTCGATGCCTCCGCCGAGGTCTTTCGCGGCGGCTTCGAAGAACCGTTTGATGTCTTTCTCGATGGTGAAATCGGCGACGTGGCTGGTGATCTTACCGCCGACTTTCTTCACCATGTCCACCGTTTCGATGAGGCGGGCCTCGGTCCGCGAGCCGACGACGACGTGCGCTCCTTCCAAGGCGAGTTGGTAGGCGAGTGCGCGGCCGGCTCCGGGGCCGGCTCCGGCGACGACGACGCGGCGTCCTTCGAACCGTTTCATTTGCGCCGGGAAGCCGGAACGGGCCTTGTAAAGTCGATGGTGAGTCGACGGTTGCGACAGGGGCGCGTTGGCATCATGATTCGACGAGCGTCTGACCGACGGTCAAACCCCCGGACCGTCGCCTGCGCCGTGGGAAGCGCGGATGTTACCATCTGGGAGAGAAGCAGGTAAAACCCTGGCTCGTATCACCACCGCGTGGAACTTTCCACGGCGAAGAACATGATGCGAAAAACAATGGTGATGAGTGGATTGCTGGCGGCCTTCCTCGCCGTCGTGCCGATGGCGAGCGCGGGGACGGCAGAATCGACCACAGACGACACGGGTTGGTACCGTTGCGTCGCCACTGGCGGCGGAAACTATGCCTGCCAGGGCGTTTTTGTCGATACCTGCGGGTCGGTATGTGTCGTCCATTGGAGTGACGATGATTCGAACGACGACTACGAGGACGACGGCGCAAGCGTAAGCTACGAGGAATGCGCCGGCATCACGTGTGGCGCCCTTGAGGGCGCCCGGGACGCGTAGAGCGAAACAACGCCCCCACGGGAAACGTTATCGATGGGGGCTTCCCTCTTCCCACTAACATACCATGCCGCTATGCTCGGTTTCAACGTTTCTGGCCCTCTCCCTCGTCCTGCTCGCCTCCCCGGTAGCCGCTGTCACGTGGCTCGGAACCGAATCCGCACCCGAGATCACGGACGACGCTGGCGATGTGATGTACGACGAACGATATGTGGGTCCCCGCGATCATGATTACCTCGACGTGTTAGCGGCTTGGACCGAGTACGATGATCGTTCCGACCAACTCATTTTCATCGTCAAGGTCGGTGACCTTCGCGCTTTAGAACACCCCGACCCGGACTGGGAGGCCCGATGCACGTTCGGCGGCGACACAATCCGGGACGGGACACGCGTCGGCTCCCTTTCGGTCTACACGCAGGTGATGCGCGCCGGCGCCCTCGAATCGTTCGTAGAGCTGCAGGATTCTGCCGAGAGTGGGCCGCCCACGAGGATTCCGCACGAATTCACACCTCAGTTCGATGCCCCTGGATACTTAAGATTCGGAATCGCCCGAACGGCGTTTCTTGAGTTCGGCACCGCGCTCGCCAACATCGGGCTGAGATGCTCCGAACTTTACTATCCGGGGCGCGCGGTAGCGCCGGCCTCAGCGTCCCTCTCTTTCAACCAAGATGACACGGACGGCGGCCTAAGCGTCGACCTAGCTGCCCTTGCACCCACCCGTTCTGAGGACGAACCACCTGGTCCAGCGGAAACCTCAGCCGAAACGCCGGCGAGCCCCACGGCCAAGAAAGTGACGTCGGTTACTGCAACGGTGACGGCTGCAGCCATGCTCCTGGCCGCAGCCCGCATCGTCAAACGGCGTTGAAGGGGCAGAACGCGTCCGCTTCGAACCACGATGCTTGGATCGGTTGCGGAAGGCTCATCGTCGAACCAGCCGGGGCAAGAAGCGGTCCCACCGCCGGGAGAAGACTCTTTTGCTTTTGCAAAAGGCCGAATACTTGTGCAAACCCGACAACACGATTAATATCGGGGCGTCATCGCCCTGAGGAATCGATCGTGGCTTCCTGGAATCTTCTCGCCTTCGCGACGCTCGTGTTGCTCGTGGTCGTTCCCAGTGCCACGTCGACCCACCAAGGCACGCTCGACGTCAACGCCCACGACCTCAACGTCCTCGTGTATCATCCGTTGCCCGACCACCAAGGCGACCCGTGGGGTGTGCCGGCACTGAACGTCAACGGGACCAGCGTCGATTGGATGGCTGGGTTCTATGGGGGATTCGATTTTCCCACCGCGGTCTTCGACGGGCTCACCATGATCGAAGGCCTCCCCATCGTCGAGGCCTCGGGGGCGTTCCAGGACACCTACAATGCGTACCGTGAAACGTTCGAGACACGGCTCGGACTCCAAGCACCCGTCTCCATCCGTCTCGACGCGGTGATCGAAGACGAAGCGGTCGCGGTCAATACGACCATCCGACCGGTCGGGCTCCTCAACGAAGACGGCCTCATGCTCCGGTTCATGCTGTTCGAGGACGACGTCGGATTCGCGGGAGGCAATGGCATCGTCAACCACCGGTTCGTCGTGCGCGCCATTTCACCCGGTCACCACGTCGATCTGTCCTCAGGCGAATTCCAACTCGCCGGCCGACTCCCAATGGCGCCTTACATCAAGACCGAGAACGTCGGCGTCGTCGCGGTCGTGCAGAACCTCGACGAAGACTCCGCCGTGTTCGCACACAAAGAAGTGCTGCAATCCGCCAGTTGGACGTCTCGTCAAGATGGGCCGACGAACCAAGTCGTTCGCGGCGTCTTGCTGGAACTGTACTCGGCCACCTGGTGTGCGTCCTGCGTGTATGGGGATTCGGCGAGCGACGCGTTGGCCGATGAGTTTGGCCTCCAATCGATCCACACGGCTGAGCAAGGCTTCGAATATTTGCGACGCGGCGACCCGATCCGCGTTGGCTCAGCCGCGGTTCTTGGCGTGGGGATGGTCCTCTGGTTGCGTCCACGTAAGAAAAAGGAGGCCGCCCCATGAACGTCGAAGACATCCTGCTCTGGGCCGCCCTCGGATGCCTGGGTGCCATCGCGTGGCTTCGAATCCGGTTCCTTCGAGGCGCGCCGGTGCAGGACGCAAGCGTCCTTCGACTTCTTACGGGCGCCTGGGTCGCCCTCGCCGTCGCCACCGCCGTCATGCTTCTCTACTTCGTGACGGCCCGGATCACCATCGAATACGTGTTCAGCTACACGTCGACGGAAACGCCGGTCCATTACCGCATCGCCGGACTCTGGGGCGGCCAAAAAGGCACACTCCTTCTGTGGGGACTCTTCTCCGCCCTCTTCCTCGCCATCAACGGCCGCAGGTGGCGAAAACACCAAGCCCAAGCCCCCGACGCAACCGGCTTTGCCCGCGTCCTCGCGTGGACCGAACTGTTAGGCGCCCTGGTCACCGCCGGATTCGTCATCCTGCTGCTTGCGAGCGGTCTCTTTGCGCGCGCCGACTCGTTCCTGCTCAACGCCCGACCCACCGGCACCGGATTGCAGCCCGTGCTACGTACACCGTTCATGCTGATCCACCCGCCACTCCAATTCGTAAGCTACGCCGTCGCCACCATCCTCTTCTCCGCCGGGGTGGCCGGCGTCGTCACCCGACACCGCTCCTGGGCCGACTTGGCGCTCCCGTGGACCCGGTTCGGCTTCCTCGTCGCCACGGCAGGCCTCGGCCTCGGCGGACTCTGGGCCTACTACGTGCTCAACTTCGGCGGGTACTGGGCCTGGGATCCCGTCGAGACCGCGAACCTCCTCGCCTGGTTCCCATTGCTTCTCCTCGTCCACACGCTTCTCTACTATCGAAAACGAGGCATGTACGCGGCCGCGGCGCCCGTGTTCGCGGTCCTCACCTTGTTGATGGACCTGTTCGCCACCATCGCGACCCGCACCGGATTGTGGGTGAGCGTGCACGCGTTCACCGACCCGTCCCGCAACTTCGCCTCCGATCCCTTGATTCGACTTCTCAACATCCTCGACACTGGAGTCATCCTACAGGGTCTGATGTCGATGTTCATGCTCTCCATCCTGGCGCTCCTTGGCGCCTACGTATACCGGTTGCAGATCGATTCCATCCGACCCGACGAACGCCAACGAAGCGTCACGCAGATCCTCCTCTTGATCGCGCTCGGCCTCATCTCCACGTGCGGCGTCCTCGCCCTCCTCGACGTCCGGTTCCTCGTGTCCGGCGTCTTCGAACTCGCGAACGTGATCGGATTCGGCAACGCGCCCGCCGGATTGGGGATCTTGGGGTTCGGAGCCGCCCTGGTCGTCGCCTCGCCTGCACTAGGCGCGCCAGAAGAAGCGACGCGCCCCAAACGCAAGTTCTGGGACCTCGTCGACACACCCAAGGTCACCTTCCTAGGCGTGTTGTTCCTCTCTCTCGCGTTCCTAGTCGTGTTCCTCCTGCAGATCCTCAGCGTCAACGGATACAACCGACTCGTCTACGATGACCGCGCTCCCCTCGTCGCCCTACCGATCCTCCTGACCATGCCCGTCGCGTTGGCGCACCCGTTCGTGGGCAAACGCGTCGCGGTCGGGCTCTCCGCCGCGGCCGGCGCCTTCGGCATCGTGTTGGCGTTCCTCTTCCGGGAGAATTGGGAAATCTGGCTGCTTGCACCCGCGTTCGCGTGGGCCTTGTTTGGTGCGTCCGCGAAGCTGTTCAAGGTCAGCGATCAAGGCGGCCTCGCCGACCAGCGGCTCCGCTGGGCCGGCGCCCTGCAGATGGCGGGCGGAATCCTCACCATGATGTATTGGGCGAACCCGCCCACCCGGATCGATTTCCTGGTCTACGTGTGGAAACCATCGTTCTGGCTTGCGCCCATCGGGATTCTCCTCGGCCTCGTCGGAGTCTTGTCCGCGATCGGCGTTCTGCGGGTCGCGACGAAACGCGCCCACCGATACGGCGCGGCGGCGCTCGTGTTGGGGATCGGGTTCGGCGTCGGCGCCTTCCTCGGCCTCATCGCATTCGTGCTCGCCGAGTCGCGCAAGTCCCTCTTCCCCGACGCGCAACAACCGAAACCCATGGCCGAATGTGCACGCGGATTGCGTCGCGAGATCCGAAAAACCGGCGTGTACCTCATGCACGTTTCCATCATTCTCGGTCTACTCGGGTATGCCCTTTCCACGTACGTCCAATCTGAAGAGACCAACGCGATGCTGCGTCCGAATCAGCCGGTGTTGCTGCACGGCTACGAGATTACCCTCGTCGATAGTGCCGGCGTCGGCTGGAACGAAGGGCAAAGGACGCTTGACGAGATCCATGGCATCATCGAGATCCGAAAAGGTGGTCGTTTGTTGGATCGGACCTCGCTCGTGATGTGGCTGGAACTTCCTCACCATTACGCGGAACGCGTGCAGGTGGAACGGTTCGCGGACCGCGACATCTACTTGCGTCCGATGGCGATGATCACGCCGGATCGTGAATTCGTCGCGCACGAAGACAACGTCATCTTGACGACGGGCCAGGTCGACGCGGTGGCGATCACGGCCAAGACGCTTCCCGGGATGCATTTGGTGTGGGGTTCGTTGTGGAGCATCATCGCCGGGATGCTCGTAAACCTCGTCGCGAACGGGTCGCCTTGGGAATTTTCGAAGCCCAAGGGGTCCGCTTCGGTGGATTGAGCCGGCGCAACAGATCGTCTCGTCGAGCGCATTTTTCGCACCGTCCGCATGGCTTCGAACGGTCCTTCCAGCAGCTCCACGTCCACGCAATAGGGATGGGTAGGGTGCGGGCCAGTTCTTCGATGCCGGCTTTTTGCAACGGGTTCTCGATGCGGATCTTGCGAGCACTGGGTCGGCCGCGTGCGGCGAGTTCCTCGAGTTCGGCGAAATATTTTGGTTCCGCATCGGGGAAGCCTTCGGCGTCCTCGCGGATGTGTCCCGCGACGACCAGGTCGGCGTCGATGGCTTCGGCGAAGCTTTGCGCGATGGTGTGGTAGAGGAGGTTTCGCGTCGGCAAGTAGCCCGTCGGGCCCTTCTTGGCGGTTCGCAAGAACGGGACAGTGATGCGGAGTCGGTAGGCGGGCTTGAGTTCCTTGAGGATCTTGGCGGCGGCGCGTTGCTCGCCGCGGGGTCGGTCGGGAAAGTCGATTTCGAGGACGTGGATTTCTTGACGTTGTCGCAATGCCCAGTGGAGGGCAAGGGTGGAGTCGACTCCGCCGGAGAACAGGAGGACGCTGCGTTTCATTTGATCAGTCTCTGGCGCATGGCGTTGATGGAGAACAAGGCAAGGACGAATCCGACGGCGACGAGCCAGAACAAGGAGGCCCAGAGGCTCGGATCGAGGTTCCCGAGCACGAGGGCGCGGGAGAGTCGCGTCGCGTGCGTGAGGGGCAACGTGTTGGCGGCAAATTGCAATGCGGGTGGCAGGTCGTTGAGGGGGAAGTAGGTGCCACTGAGGAAGTACATCGGGGTGACGTAGAGGTACAAGGGGTAGTTGAATGCGTCAAAATTGGGTGCTTGGCTCGTCGTGAGGATGCCGATCGAGCCGATTGAGAACGCGAGGATGAACACGACGGGGATGACGAGGAGCGCCAATGGGGATTGGACGAGTCCGAAGGCGGTGATGACGAGGAGGACGATGCCTCCGTTGATGGCGGCTTTGGTCGCGCCCCAGAGGAGTTCGCCGAGGATGACGTCGTCGAGGCCGACGGGCGTGGAGATGATCGCGTCGTACGTTTTTTGCCAGTACATGCGGACGAAGCTTCCGTAGCTGCATTCGAAGAACGCGGCGTTCATGGCGGTGAGTGTGATGAGGGCCGGGGCGAGGAACTGTGCGTAGTCGACGCCGTCGACTTCGGGGATGAATCGTCCGAGTCCGTAGCCGAGGGCGACGAGGAGGAAGATGGGTTCGAGGAGAGGTGGCAGGAAGTCGGATTTCCAGGCGAGGAAGTAGACGTCGCTGTTTCGTCGCGCGACCAAGTGGCTGTGTCCGGTGAACCGTGGGCGGCGAAACAGGACGTTGAAGTGGTTCATTCGCGAAGATCCCGTCCTGTGAGTCGGAGGAACACGTCTTCGAGGGTGCCGCGTCGGACGATGGATTCGGTGATGGGGAGTCGGGTTTTGGCTTCGTGGAGGACCTGTTCGGCGCGGTCGGTGTACACGTAGGCGCGGCCGCCGACGACCTCCACTCCACTGTCCCCGACTCCGGGAAGGTTGCGGATGGCTTGGACGTCGATCTTGGTGTCTTCGGGGAATCCGAGTTCGAGGACTTCTTTGGCGGCGTGTTTGAGGATGAGGTCGCGCGGTGCGCCGCGGACGTGGATCTTGCCTTCGTTCATGATGACGAGGTCGTCGCACAGCAGTTCGGCCTCGTCCATGTAGTGTGTCGTGAGGAGGATGGTGGTGCCTTTTCGTCGCAGTTCGCGCACCTTGTCCCACACGAGGTGTCGGGCTTGCGGGTCGAGGCCCGTGGTCGGTTCGTCGAGTAGCAGAAGGTCGGGTTCGTTGATGAGTGCGCGGGCGAGGATGAGTCGTCGTTTCATGCCGCCGGACAGGTTTTCAATGGCTTCCTTGGCTTTTTCTTCCAGGCCGACGAAGGAGAGGAGTTCTTTGGCGCGTCGTCGGGCTTCGTTTTGGGGGATGCGGAAGTAGCGTGCGTAGGTCCAGAGGTTGCGT